>CADBSO010000056.1 GCA_902797395.1 uncultured Spirochaetales bacterium | reverse complement strand
CGCGGCCGACACCGCCCTTGACCAGATAAGGTCCAAGCGCTATTTCGCCGGCCTTGAGAAATATGCCGGCAGCATCCTGCTTATAGGCGTCAGCTACGATAGGGAGACCAAGAAGCACGAGTGCGTCATGGAGAGGGCGTAGGGGCTAGTCGGTTTTTCGTGATGAACGTTTCGTATCGCTCCGAAATCAATTTTGAAAAAACCATGAAAAAGATTAAAATCTAGAATCGTTTTTTAAAAGGAGAAAATATGGCTCTGTCGAAGAGAAGATCGGATATTGAAAAAATCCTTATAATAGGTTCGGGGCCGATAGTAATAGGCCAGGCATGTGAGTTTGATTATTCTGGTACTCAGGCTTGCAAGGCCTTGAAAAAGCTTGGTTATGGCGTTGTTCTTGTCAATTCGAATCCGGCCACTATAATGACGGATCCGCAAACTGCGGATATCACTTACATAGAACCGCTTAATGCGGAATATCTTGAAAAGATAATCAAGAAAGAACGCCCTGATGCATTGCTTCCGAACCTGGGCGGTCAGACGGCCTTGAATCTCTGCTTGGAATTAAGCGAAAAGGGCATTCTCGATCAGTATGGCGTGGAAGTGCTTGGCGTTGACATGCAGGCCATAAGGAGAGGCGAGGACAGGCAGGAATTCAAAAAATCGATGTCTGAAATCGGAATTGAAACCGCAAGAAGCAGTGTTGCGAATTCGGCGCAGGAAGCTCTCAATGTCGCAAGCGAGCTTGGTTTCCCGGTTGTGGTAAGGCCGTGTTTTACGATGGGGGGCGAGGGCGGAGGAATTGCCCGTGATGCGGAAGAGCTTTCCCAGATATGCGCAAGGGGCTTGAGCGCCAGCGCGACTCATCAGGTGCTGATAGAGGAATCGGTCTTGGGTTGGCAGGAGCTTGAGCTTGAGGTCGTGAGGGATAGCAAGAACGATAAGATAACGGTTTGCTTCATCGAAAACGTGGATCCGATGGGCGTTCATACCGGCGATTCGTTGTGTACGGCGCCGATGCTGACGGTATCGCAGAATGTTCAGAAAAGGCTGCAGGACCAGGCATATAAGATAATCGAAAAGGTAGGTGTCATAGGGGGAGCGAATGTTCAATTTGCCTATGATAAGATCACGGATAGGATCATTGTCATAGAAATCAACCCCAGGACGAGCCGATCGAGCGCTCTTGCGTCAAAGGCCACCGGATTTCCGATTGCTTACATTTCCGCATTGCTTGCATTGGGAATCAACCTTAGCGATGTGGAGTGCGGCAGATTCGGAACGCTTGACAAATATGTTCCGACCGGTGACATGATAGTGGTCAAATTCGCGCGTTGGGCTTTTGAGAAATTCAAGGGCACCAAAGACGTGCTGGGCACGCAGATGAAAGCCGTCGGGGAAGTGATGAGCATTGCCAAGAACTACAAAGAGGCATTGCAGAAAGCGGTTCGCGGCCTTGAAATCGGTGCGGCAGGATTGGGTTTCTATAAGGATTATAATAGGAAAAGCAAGGAAGTGCTGTTGGGGTTGCTGAAAGCCCCATCCTCGGACAGGCAGTTCATAATATACGAAGCCCTTAGAAAGGGTGCGAGCATAAGCGAAATCGAAAAGCTGACAAGGATTGATGAGTATTTCCTGTCTCAAATGCAGGAGCTTGTGAATCAGGAAGAGCATTTGATTTCAAGAAGAGGGCAAACCTTATCGCTTGAGGATTTGAAGAGCGCAAAGGAGAATGGCTTTTCCGACAAGTATTTGTCCGGGCTTTTGCATGTGGACGAGAACCAAATCAGAAAAATGAGGGATGAGTATGGCATTTGCGCGGGATTCGAGGCGATACATGTAAGCGGAACGAAAGACAGCGCCTATTACTTTTCAAGCTATAACCTGGCGCCGGCAAAGCAAAGCAATCAGACGGGTAACGGAAAGGGCAGCATAATGATTCTTGGCGGCGGTCCGAATCGCATAGGGCAGGGAATAGAATTCGACTATGCTTGCGTTCATGCTGCCAAGAGGCTGAAAGAACTTGGATTCAGGACCATAGTCGTGAATTGCAATCCGGAGACTATATCCACGGATTATGACACTTCCGACATGCTTTATTTCGAGCCGTTGACGTTGGAGGATATCATTAATATTTACAAGATGGAGAAACCTCTCGGCTGTGTGGTTCAGTTCGGAGGCCAGACGCCGTTGAACCTTGCAAAGGCGCTCGAGGAGAACGGCGTGAACATTCTCGGCACATCCCCGAAGGTGATAGAGGAAGCAGAGGACAGGGACATATTCGAAAAAATGATGCAGGCTCTTGACATACCGATGCCGGAATCCATGATGGCAGGGGATTTGGACGAGGCTCTTGATGCCAGCAGGAAAGTCGGATATCCTGTTATGGTCAGGCCGTCATTCGTTCTTGGCGGCAGCGGGATGAGAATCATTCATAGCGATGATGACATGAGGGATTACATAAACGCCCTTTCGTCCGGGATATCAAAAGAGCATCCTGTGCTTGTGGACAGGTTTTTGAACAATGCAACGGAATGCGAGGCCGATGCCATATGTGATGGCAGCAATGCCTTTGTCCCGTCCATAATGCAGCATATCGAGCTCGCGGGAATCCATAGCGGGGATTCGGCTTGTGTCATTCCTCCGATATCCTTGAGCCGGGAAAGCATGGATACGATAAAGGCTTACACTCAGAAAATAGCAAAGGAAATGGGCGTTCAGGGGCTTATAAACGTTCAATATGCGATCGAGAACGGCAAAGTCTATGTCATAGAGGCGAATCCCAGGTGCAGCAGAACCGTTCCTCTCGTTTCGAAGGTTTGCAATATCCAGATGGTAAGGGTTGCGACTGATATAATAACATCCCGGTTTACTGATGCTCCCTCTCCCATAATGCAATTGAAGGAGAGGAAATTTCCGCATTTTGGCGTGAAGGAGGCGGTGCTGCCTTTCAATATGCTGAATGATGCCGATCCGGTTCTTGGCCCTGAAATGCATTCGACCGGCGAGGTTCTGGGGCTTGGCGAGAGCTTTGAGGAAAGCTTCTATAAGGCGGAAGAGGCAAGCGGTGTGAAATTTCCTCTTAATGGCAATATTTTTGCATCGCTGTGCGATAGCGACAAGGCTGCCGGCGTCGAGATCATAAGGAGCTTTGCGGAAATCGGCTTCAAGATTTTCGCAACCAGCGGAACTTTTGATGTTCTGCGAAAGAGCGGTGTGGATGTGGTTGAGATTGGTAAGATATCTTCCGATCCTTCGGCAATACCCGGTCTGATAAACGGCAAGGAGCCTCTTATCATAATAAACACGCCAAGCGGAAGCAAAACGGCTATGAGCGACGGAAGCGCGATAAGAAAGCTTGCGATAAAGACCAGAACCCCATACATAACGACGCTTGCCGCAGCGAAAGCGGTATTGATGGGAATAAGGAAAAAGTCAGTGCAAAGTGTTGAGGAAATCCGTTCGCTGCAGGAATATCACAGCGGAATCGCCGAACTTTGATCTTTGAGTAATGCTTTCAAGGATTTGCTGCTTTAAGATTCTGCGGATCTTTTGAAGGCGCTCTTGAGGAATGTCTAAGGGCTGTCGCATTTGTCGTGGCAGCTGTTTTTTAATCTGAGGTTTTTTCAAAAATCATTTCAAAATGATGCGAATTCTATTTTGAATCAGGGCGTTCTTCGAGAAAACCGCGAATACTGTATGTATATGCGGGTTTTCAAGAAGAATCCGCCGGATTTATGCCCTGGTTCAAAAGAGCAAGTAGCATGAAGGAAGGAGTTTTGAAAAAACCTCATCTGACAAACCAAATTCGTCTATTGCTTAAAAAAATTGGCTTTGTCCTGTCAGTCAACATTTCGGACATAGCCGAAAAATTTTCATGGAATTTGGAGTGTAGTGCATTTTTGAACACTCCATGTTTATATTATACTTGTAATGTTGTCTTTTGTGGATTTTCAGAACTCATTTATGGGAATTTCGAAAAAACTTCCGTTTAAGTGTTAATTTGATGCGATTATTGCGCAATAAAGTATTTTGGAGCAATTGTATTGCTTTCAGGTCTGAAATTTATGGCGCATCGGGTGGCAATGGCAGCAGCAATGGCTGCGAATGATAAGGAGGTCAGATGGTAATATTGACTAACAAGAAGGATGAGGAGAGCGTGCTTAAGACCTTGAAGATCATGAGCATGGCAAGCAGCGAAGGGGGCTTGATTCTTAAAAGGATCGGCGAGTTTCGCGCTTCCGGCGATACGATCTTGCTGTATGATAATGGCGATTACCATATCATAGTCGAAAAGGATTCCGAATGGAAAGGAACGGCATGCGCTTTCATCACATTTGATTTCGCTAATGTTGACATGTTGAATTCTGTTCCGAAAAACAAGGGCAAAAGAT
Organism: uncultured Spirochaetales bacterium; assembly: GCA_902797395.1. Classification (GTDB taxonomy): domain Bacteria; phylum Spirochaetota; class Spirochaetia; order Sphaerochaetales; family Sphaerochaetaceae; genus UBA9848. The sequence goes on along the minus strand of CADBSO010000056.1, from coordinate 3,107 downwards.
GCGGATGCATTGTCAAGAGCAACCATAAGGATCCCGATCAGGATCTGATCATGTATCTTCTGGCACAGGATGACATCTTTTTCGAATACAGGGAGAAGCTATTTGGCTTGCTGGAGGAATACGACAACAATCGTCACGATAGCCTGTATGCGGAGGAGTCGAGGCTGAATATGCATTGCTGGGTGTATGACAGGTATGTTTTCGTCAAATCGTCTGATGGCGGATCATGGCTTGTGTATGAATATTCGAGGAGGGGGTGCTAATTGACTATAACAGAGCAGCTTGAAAGGGCCAAGAACGACATATTGAAGGAATTTCCGTATTACGGTCCGCTTCTTGTTGGGATGAGGTTTCAGGAGGTCGGCGAGAATGTCACTCGCACTGCTGCCATAGGAAACCGCAGGATAATGTTCTTTAACAGGGATTATATGGATATGTGCATAGAGAACGGCTATCAGCACGCCGTTGTTTTTCATGAGGCGCTTCATTATTTGAGAGACCATGGGGCCCGATTTGAGAGGAATCTGCATAAGTGTGATTTGCCGCATGAATTTCATAATGTCGCCATGGATATGGAAGTCAATTCGGAAATCGAGATTCTTGAGCGGGTCAATTCGGGCAGGTATTTTCATTTCAAGATGCCGAATAATTGTGTTAGCGTTTGCCTGCCCGATCAGGAATATCCCGAACGTCTTTCCTACGAGGAGTATGTCGAGCTTCTGATTGAGAAGAACGGTTCGGTCATAGAAGAGTTCAGGAAAATGATGGAAAACATCGAATCCATGGGCGGAATAGTGCTTCGAAAAGACCAGTCAGGCGCCGTATCGTCTGGTTCGGATGATGATTCGCCTGACGGTTCAGGCACAGGCGATGATATTGTTGACAGGGATGGGACTTTGGAAAACCAGGACATCACGCCAACCATGTCAGCGTTCATAAAGCAATCGCTGATGGAGGGGCTGGTTCGGGAATACAACAAGCATCTTGCATCCAAAGGCATTGGCAACTTTGGTCTCTGGGAGCGCGATCCCGTGCTGAGGAATGTGCCGCCGATATACTACAATTGGAAACAGATTTTGAGACGATTGGTTCGCTGCGAACAGTCCAAGCTGGTCAGCGGAGGCGTTCTGGCGGATTACACCAGGATGAACCGCAGGATGTGCAGTCATGGCGGCAAAATCATTTTCCCTGCGAACGTTCACAGAAAGCTGAAGGGTTCGGTGGGCGTGATTGTGGACATATCCGGTTCGATGGATGGTTTGACAGAGAAAATGTATTCCTTGTTGAGAACAATCAGGCGCGCCGGAAGCGGGTTGGATATAGATGTTCTTGAAACGGATTGCAGCGTGCAGCGGTATTTCCATAATTTCAATCTTGATCAGAAGACAATGGAAATAGGCTGCGGCGGAGGAACGGATATGGAGGGCGCGTATGATTTCATGGTAAAGAATGATTTGGAATACAGCATGATAATAATAATGACCGACAACGAGGTTCCATGGAACGGAACATTCAATGAAAACGGTTATAAGAACAAGGTTCATGTGATAACCAACAAGCGCAATGCCGATTGCCCGTACATACAGCATCTTGTCAGTTTTGCGAGTTGAGAATTGTGTCGTCGAATATGTGTCGTATGAAGAGTCTTTAGGTTTGAGGAGGAATGGAATATGGTTAAAATGAACGAGCTTTACAGGTATCTTTACGGACTTAGCTTTACTAGGATGAGCACGATAATCTGGGGGATGCCCGGTGTCGGAAAATCCGCGATCATCAAGAAGCTTGCCGAGGATACGGGCAGGAGGTTCGTGCATCTTTTCGCTTCGCAGCAGATGCGCGAGGATCTTCCGGGGATTCCGGTTCTGGACAAGGACAAGCAGTGGGGCGCAGTCAGCAACTACACTACGCCGAAGTTCATTGTCGATCTTTATGGAAACGATGATAAGAAGAGCATACTTTTCCTGGACGAGCTTGGAACGGCGGATGAGGACATGCAGAAGTATTTTCTGAGCATTCTCAATGAGGGCAAATCGGGTTCGCATCAGCTTGACTTGAACAGGACGTGGCGTGTGGCGGCATCGAATTTCGTTGATACGAGAGGAAATGCCGAGCTGAGCGAGGCGATGAACGACAGGCTTTGTCATCTTTTCGTGGAATATGATGTGAAGCAGAACGGAATCATGGAAATGAATGATTGGAGCATTGACACGAGTAATTTGCCGAAGATAAGCGATGAGAAGGACTGGCTGGTGAATTTCAAGAAGTATGTCGTGCTCAGAAACAAGTTCTTTGATAGTCATCCGAATTGGGTTGAGGTCATAAATGCCATGACCAACAAGTTCAATCCGGGGCACCAGAAGCAGATGGAGGCGCTTGAGTCGGGGGATGAACGGGTTGACTACACGAGCTACATAAGCAGCAGGTCGCTTACCAATCTTCTGAAGGTCTGGTCGATATTGGGTGAGAACGACATGGATTTCATGTACGAGATAAGCTCCGGAATAGTCGGTCCCGCATTCGCAGGGGACTGGACCCAATTCCTCAAGCTGAATAATTTTGAGTTCTCTTTTGATCCTGATAAGCATATCGGCAAGGAGAACAAGGTGACATTGAAAACCCTCAAGGTCGATATAGACAGGATAGACATTGTCGAGACTCTCATTCAGGCATGCCGCTATTATTACAAGCGCGATCCCGGGAAATACGAGAAGCTTGTTGTCCGGATTTTCAACATCATAATCAACAGCAACAACAGATACGGAGATTATGCCGGAATCTCGTCCTATGCTTTCCAGTACATGCGCGAGATAATCAGCATCTATTTGGAATCCAACCCCAATGACTTCAGCAGGTATAAGGAACTGTATGAATCGTTCGACTACTACAGGGATCATCCGGAGATGAAGGACCAGTTCAAAGCGCAGCCATGAAAATTCGATCTTATTTAGCTATAATAAACATGTGAAGGGCATTTTTTTCGACGCCAGTCTTTTAGGAATGCCTAGGGCAAAGGGAGGTATTGGAAATGGATTATGAGGATATTGCTAGGACGATCAAGTGCTTCAAGTGCGGAGCGGAAGTGCCGGAAGGCTCAAAGTTCTGCAATT
>CADBSO010000055.1 GCA_902797395.1 uncultured Spirochaetales bacterium | reverse complement strand
TTTGGATAGGCATACAACGTAATCGCGGATGCGCAGCAACGCAAGATACGAAGCCTTATCCTGCATTAGGCTTTTCACCCCAAAGCGTGCCTCTCCAGCACCTCTCCGGCTCTGCGGCTCTGTCCTGTCAGTCAAACTTTCGGACATAGCCAAAGCTTTTGGATTTCTTGTTGGCGGTGTGTCTTTATTTGATTCATGGCTTATGGTATAATTAAAAAATCCGTTGTTCATTTGGAGTTGGCGATGGCAAATAAATGCAAGGAAAAATTTGAGGAGTATGATGATGCGTTGCTGAATATGGCGAAAGATGCTTTCAAGGCTTATAAGGAGCAATTCGCAAATGGGTCTGCCGGCGCTTTCAAATTTCCTGTTTTCGTGCTCAGCGACAAAGCGGAATGTGATCGCTTCAAGCTTTTTCTGCTTAAGCATGCTGGCGCGAATGCTGGTGAGAGTAATGGCCTCCCTTTGGTTTTCATGAATCTTCAAGTCAAGACTATGGACGCCTATTTGTTTGATGAGCTGAGAAAAAATCTGCCAATCGGCAAATCCGATGCTGTGAAGCTTCTGAATGCTGATGTTTTGAAGGATCTGATTGTCCATTTTCTAAGCGATGATGAAAACAGCGAATTTCTTAAAGGTTGTGATAAACTATCTGAATTTTTGCATTCGAATACGATAGTGACCGTTGATAATAGGGACAAGATGAATCTGGTCAATCTTTACGATGTCTCCGGAACTTTGGCCGCATTGTACATGGATTACTTGAATGATCTGGTGGACGGCAAGGACTTTAGCGCTGAAAAAGTTTCGGACGAATGTTTTGTTCCGAATAATTCATGGCAGGAGCGGTTGCGCTGTGAAATATGGAAAAAATTTGGCATCGACTCGATCCTGGAGTCATCGGGTGAAGTTGATGGGGGTCTGAGCGCTGGTGAGGTGAGTACTTTTGCTGACGGGAGATATGGGAGCTATGTTTCGCTTGCGGCGCTTTTCGACGCAGTGAAAGGAAGAAGTGTCAAGCTGTCGCAAGACGCATATTATGTCGATAACGAAAATGCGGTCAGGCCGGCATTGCATTCTGAAATTCTGGATATCTTCAAAAGCAGTGAAAGCGGAGATGGCAGGCTTCATGTCTATTCAGTTGCAAAGCCAAAGCCTGATAGCGCCGGAGGAATACATCATTCGGAATTCCAGAAGTTGATTGCCGCTCCGAGCAAGATAAGGGAAATTGAAGGCGTTCATGCGGAAATCTGCAAGCTGCTGAAAAGCGGTTCGGTTGAAAATCTGGACGACATCCTCATATTGGCTCCGAACATAAGCGATTACAGGAATGCGATTCATCAGGTGTTCAGTGTGGTTAAAGGCGCAGGCAATCAGGAAGACTTCAAATATCCGTATGTTCCGGTTGATATGCGCGGCGCTAAGACGGAGTCGCAGGTTTTCAACATTCTCAAGGTTTTGTTTTCCGTTGCGGAGAAAGGCTATTATACCCGCAAGGACTTCTTTTCCTTGTTGTCCTTTGATTTGATTACGAGAAAATTCGGCATAAGCGATGATGACATATCGAACTATAAGGAAGCCATTGAAGGCATGAGCGTATACAGGCGCAGGCCGGTATTCGATGAGGATGGAAGAAGAAAAACAAAGGGTTCGGCTGAAGTTTGGAAGGAGGATTGGCAGGAAGGGCGTGATCGCGTTTTGCTGTCGCAATTGATGGATAAGGGTGCCGCCTTCGTTGCGGGTGATGAATCATTGGCCGCTTACGACACGCTGTTTGGCTTGGATGGCGGATTGGCGCCGTTTTCCGCATTCGTGGGCTTGCTCGAGGAGTGGTGCGGGATATTCAGCGGCAATGCGACTTTTAGCGAGTTCTTATCCGGTGAGCATGAATATGATTGCAGATGTCTTATGATTAAGGATCCGAATGGTGAAAATGAAGTCCAGGACGATCAGGAAGCTTCTATAGCTGATGACATCGACAGCATTGCATCCGTATTCAGGAGTTTGCTGGTATCTGATCTCGGTGGCGATGATGATGAGCTGAAGGATGAGAATGCGGTCATGAGATCCGTTCTTCGCAAGGCCTATGTATTGAAAAATCTGTATGTTTCCGAAAGGAAGATTCCATACTACGTTTTCAAGGAGACTTTGCTCGATAGCATGGATGAGGTGGTTCTGAAAGATGAATTGAGCGTTTCCGGCGGCATTCGGGCCGATTCGATCAGTCTTTCAAATCCGATTCCCTGCAAATACCTGTTTCTGGTAGGTTTCGGTTCCAATGTTTTTTGCATTGGAAGACAGGAAAACGTATTGGATTATCGCTTGTCTTTGGACAAGAATTTTCCCGACAGGCGTCATGATGGAAAGGTTGGCGTTTTGAAGGCGCAGGTTGATATTCCTGAAAAATTCTGGGTGAGTTTTACTGACAAGGATTTGAAAAAGGATGAGGATTTCTATTTGTCCTCGGAGATTGCCGACATTCTTGAATCGTATGGGTTTGAGCTGCCGGAGAATCCGGATGAAAAATCCGACAAATACATTCGTTTTGGAATCAACTGGAACGAAGAGGTTGATACGAAGGAGCTCTGGACTTCTCGGGAATACAGGAACATGTCGTATTCTAAAAATAGAGCAAAGGGGGTGGCTGGAAAATGAGTGTTTTGGAATCGTCGGAAGTGAGGATTTCCGATATTGTTTCGTTCCTGTATGATCCTTTGCAGTATCATGCGTTCAGGTTGTTTGGCAAGGATTATGAGAGAAAAACCGAAAAGGACACATTTGAGGATTTGGAATTCGATGCTATCAGCAAAGCGGCAATAAAAAAGGTTTTGCTGAAGAAAGCCATTGAAATGAAGCCGATAGATACGGCGGTGTGTTCTACGAAGCTTAAGGATGGAATCAATGAATTTGAAGGGCTGATCCCTTATCGCCACATCATAGATGAGCCGTATTGGACGCAAGGCGTGAGGAAAATCATAGACGATGATGTTGTTCCAATTCTTGACGGCATGAAATCAAACATATCGGAAGAACTTGATATAGCGACTGATGGGTGTCCGGAGAACCTTATGGTTTCAGGATATAAGATAACAGGCGAATATTCATGGTATAACAAAAAATGGAAAGAAAAAGGCTTGAAAGCATACAGCCCATCCAAAACCAAAAAGCATTTGAATTCCTATGTCACCGCATTGTGTCTGATTGCCGAACATAGAGGAGAAAGCGATATTCCGATTTCCTTGTTTTATGGCGGCTTCGAATCCGAAAAGGATTCTATTGTCAATCCGGTATTCAAACTGAATAAAAACAAGGCGGAGAAATTGTTGGAGAAAATAATCAGCAACATGGCGGGCTTTATGAAATGCGTTCCATATGATATCGTCTCGAAAGGGACTGCAATCAAATCTCTTGATGAGTTGTATGGCAAATTGCTTGAACGGAATGGTCCTTGGGCTTATTTTGATTTTAAAAACATGTTTGCGGCCGAGGATCTCGGCCATGCTGACGGCGATGGTTTCGAGCCCACGCAAACGCAGGAGCGCTGCCGCGTTGCTGATCTCGGCCATGCTGACGGCGATGGTTTCGAGGGCAAATGGGAAAATGCGTTGAAGATTTATAAATCGTTTTTCCCGGATGGGTATTTCAAGGAAAAGGAAAAAGAGGCTGGCAAATGAGCAGACCGAATTACATGGATTATATAAAAGATGGCAAAAGCTTCATCATACAGGCTTCCGCCGGAACCGGCAAGACTTATAGCATTATGCAGATGGTCAAGGCCCTGCTTGCGGGCGAGCGGGGCGAGGACGAGCCCGGTGATTTTCTGACACTTGATAAGATACTCATTGTCACATATACGGAAAAGGCGGTGGGCGAGCTGAAGAACCGCATTAGGGAAGAGCTCAAGGAAGCCATTGAGAACAAACAGGGCAAGAAAGATGATCCGATATATAGCGATGCTCAGGTAGAATTGTTCAAGGATGCTCTGAAAATTTCCAGCAACGCGCCGATTTTCACCATTCACTCGTTTTGCCAATCAACATTGAAGGAAGCGGCATTTCTTGCTAAAGTTCCGGTCGCTTTGGAAATGACGGATGATGGCGATATAGAGGATATGCTCGAGGAAAGGCTTCGCGATGAATTTGCGGCTGAGTTCATCAATTTTAAAACTAGCCCTGAAAACGAACGGAACAGTCTTGAGAGCATTCTCAAAGAAAAAAAAGGCCTGACGGACATTTTGAAAAATGTGTCCGATAAGTATTATTTGAGCAGAGAAGCGAACGAAAAAGGCGAATATGTTTCCGGCATAGTCGAATTGGCTAAGGAGAGATATGATTTTGACGGATTGCCTAAGGAAAAGGAATTCATCGGAAGTAAAATCAAGGACGTTTGCAAAAGATGGCTTTTTGAGAAGCAGAATCGCCGTTTACAAAGCTTTAATGACATGATCAGAAATCTTCGTGAGGCGATATGCTCTGGATCTAAAGATAAGGATAATCCGCTCGTAAAATACTTGAGAAGCAAATATCGAGTAGCGATCATCGATGAGTTCCAGGACACCAACCAAAGGCAATGGGATATATTCAAGAATGTCTTTTTTGATAAAGAGAACGGATTGAAAAGCTTTGGGAAGCATTCGCTTATAGCAGTAGGCGACCCAAAGCAAAGCATTTATTCTTTCCAAGGCGCAGATGTCCAAGTTTACTCCGAAGCTTATAAGAGATTCGAATACCACGACTCTCTCAAACAGAATTATCGTTCTACGCAAGCTGTTGTAAAAGCATGCAATAGTTTGTTTGGAAAAGTTCCGAACAATGAGGAAAGCAAGGATTTTTTTGCTGCAAAAGTCGGGAAGTCGGATATAATATTCGAGCGCTCCGATTATCCGGAGCGCAAGAATGATGGTGAGGAAATCTCCATTGAGGCCAAATGGAGTGGCACCGAGGAGGAAATAAAGCCTATATGGCTGGCCAGAAGAAAACGTGATGGTGAAACGGATGAATATGATTTCGCAAGATTCGCAGCATGTAAGATAGAGGAGTGCTGCAAAGGAAACGCGGAGCATGGTCCGCTGCAGATTTACGACAAGCGTCTTAAGAGTCATCGTCCGATTGAATATTCGGACTTTGCGGTTTTGTGTCGGACGAGAACCGAGCTTCCTCCGATCATAAGCCAGCTGGATATGGCCGGGATACCATATGTGAAATACAAGGACGACAAGCTTTTCGAAGGCAAGGAGTGCGCTGATTGGATTGCAATTCTGGAGGCGATAGATGCCGACGATTTTGCCGGAAGCGGCAGAAAGATTCTGCAGAAGGCCTTGTTTTCCAAGTTCTTTGAAGTTTCGCTTGGTAAGCTTGGAGACCAGGAATATGATTATCCCGAATGTAAGGAGAGGGTTTCGATTCAAATTTGGAAGAAGCTTGCCGAGGAAAGGAAATGGTTTGAGTTGATTGACAGCATTTTCAGCAGGACGGGAATAGAGTATAGGAAACTTGATTCGAAATATCAGAATATGGTTTTCAGGATCAGGCAGATAGGAGATTATATCCAGAGCTACTTGGTTTCAAACAGGTGCGGCCTGAAGAATTGCATAGAGCATTTGAAAGGACTTAACGACAGGAAATGCGATGAGGATGCGGAGGATGATGGCAATATCGTAGACATCGGAACGGATGACAAATGCGTCAGAATCATGACGATCCATGCCTCGAAGGGCTTGGAGTTTCCGGTTGTCATATCCGTTGCAGGTTTCAAGGGAAGAAACAACCAAGTACCGCATTGCTGGCAAGGCCACATCAAAGGTCAGAGTGACTGCCATTTGCCAACTGGAAAATTCATCGATATTGCAAACGATAAGGAGTTTGCGAGAACAAATGCATATAAAAAACGTAAAGATAATGGTTTTAAGGGAGATGTTGAATTATTCAAGAAAACTTATTGTGTCAAAATCATAAGTGATAATGAGCAGAAAGAGGAATACAAGCGTCTCTTTTATGTTGATTATACTCGTGCGGGGTCATTGCTGATATTGCCTTATTATTCTAATTTCAAAGACGATGAGAAGGAATTTCGCTTTGTCGGAAAAGCTATAGACCGTGCTGTTGGATCGGGATATGTGCAGGAGTTTGATCCTTCCGGTTGTAAAATTTCTTATAAGAAACCAGGCGGTTCGAACAATATGCTGATCGAACCAAGTTCTGACGATAGGAAAAGGTTCTCCGAAGTTCAGGAGCGTGCGGACAGCGCATTGAGTCATAAGCATTCGTATTCCTCGTTAAAGGATATGTTCGGCAATTGTTTGCCGGATCGAAATGCTGTTCAAGTGGCGATTGAAGAACTTTATGATCGCCGCGAGAATGATATTGATGCCATGAGCATAGGGGGCGGAACCCTTTTCGGCACGGCGCTGCATGAGGCTTTCGAGAAATGCGATTTCTCCCGTTTTAGGATCGCGAATGGCGGCAATGACCCAAGTGATGAGATTCGGGAGGACGAGAACCGCGAGTATGTGCGGCGCATAATGTCGCGCCATGGTTTTTTCTGTTCCGGCAGTCGTGGCGATAAGGATAAGATCGGATTTGTAGCAAACATGATTCGTTCCTCTTTGAATGCGAGCCTTCCGAGGATTCGCGGATCCAATGGACCGTCCAATGCCAACGATACATTCAAACTCTGCGACATTGATGGTGATGGCAGAATTGCCGAAGCGGAGTTTCTGTTCAATGCCGGAGAGGATGGCGCGTGGATAAGGCAATACTGCGATGGGTTCATAGATTTGCTATTCACTCTCAAGGACAACGATGGAAACAACAGATATTGCATACTCGATTGGAAGAGCGATAAGCTTGAGCAGGGCAAGTTGTATAGTGTTTCGGAGCATTTGAAGGAAAGGGTTGATGCGGATTATTCGGTTCAGCGAGTGCTTTATTCGTATTGCCTTGCAAGATGGCTTTCAAGCATGTATTCGATAAGTATGGAAGAGGCTTTCGATAGGCATTTTGGAGGAATCTATTATGTTTTCGCCCGAGGCGCCGTTGAAAACAAAAGCAATGGCATTTACGCGCAGACTTGGAATGGCTTTGATGAGCTGAAAAGAGCTTATGATGCTATTCGCTGGAGAATTGCGCCTGACTTCAGGACTGGTGAAAAGAAATGACGAGGAACTTTATGGCTGATAAGTTGAGATTTAGCGAATTGTGCCAAGCTCTTTTGGATAAGGGGCATGTGAAAGACAATCGGATCAAAGATACCATTGAAATGCTTTGCCGGGCTCTTGATAGGCTTTCAGACTCCGAGAAACGCGAGATGAGCGAGGAAACCAAGATTTTCCTGACGTTGTATTTCAGGGTATTGGACAACGGAAGCATTTGCGCTCCCTTTGAGGCTGATGCCATGTGTGGTTTTTTCCCATCGGATTTGCTGAGAGTCTTTGATATGGATGAGACCTGTGTCAAGGACATCATTGGCAAGGGGATCAGCGGCTTTCGCGATTGCAGGCTTCTCTACAGCGAGCGATCTTACGCCGACCAAAATGATTTCGCGCAGGACAAGCCGTTTGTGTTGTATGAAAATTCAAAAGGCTTTGAGTTTTTGTTTCCTGCGAAGCGCTTTAGAGCCAAACTGGATATTGAGAAAAAGATAAAAGAGCTTTTTCCGGACAAGCAGCCCTACGAGCCGTCCGATGATGAGGTTGAATCGCTTAATGAGGAAATAGTCGGTTTGCAGCGTGATGACAAGCGTGGCATTAAATTGAACAGGGAGCAGGCTACCGCTGTCTTGCGTGCCGAGAAAGGCGAGAATCTGTTCATAACCGGCGGCGCGGGAACCGGGAAGACCACGGCTGTTTTTTATCTGCTGTACAAGGTGCTTGAAAAATGCTGCCAGGAAAAACCAAAAAAGGACTGGAATCTTTATTTGGTTGCTCCAAGCGGAAAGGCGCAGGATAGGCTGAGGGAAAGCATTCAGGAAGCGCGTGGAAAAATAAGGGATTTTGATGAGGGGGATGAGGCAGTTGTCAAAGAGGTTTTTGATAAGATTTCCAAAGCCGAATGCTCTACGATTCACTCGCTCTTGTCGGTGGATCCGAGAAAAGGCGGATTCAGATATGATGCGAGCAACCAGTTCGATGCGGAGTCCATATTCGTGGTTGATGAGGCGAGCATGATTGATATCGGGCTTTTCGCAAGTTTGCTCAATGCCATTAGGAGCAGAAGCGAAGGCTCCAGGATATTTATTCTTGGGGATGAGAATCAGCTTCCGTCAGTTGAGGCGGGGGCTGTTCTGGGCGATCTCTTATCGCTCAAAAAAGATAGCACGGTCAGGCTTGTTGAGAGCAAAAGGCAGAAGGAAGGTTCGGACTTTACGAAAGTCGCAAAGGCTGTCATTTGCGAAAAAGGCGTCGAAGGCAATGACATTGTGCTGACAGATAATGACTTCAAGAGCATTTGGCTTGAAAATGAAAAGGATTTTTGCGGAAAATTCAAGGAATGCGAGGGGGAGCGCAAGAAAGCTGAAGATGAGAAAACAAGCTATTTGAATCCTGTGTTCGCCTATGATCTGACATCCTCGGCATCCGACAAGCCCAAAACCAGAAGTGAGAAGGAACAGCAGGCGCGTGAAATGCTTGAAAGCTATTATGAAGCGTTTTATTCGCCGCTATATCCTGATGTAAAAAAAGCAAAAAGAAAAAAAGGTTCTGATGGCGATGGTTATGAAGTGGTTTTCAATCTTGACGAGTTTGACGGGGAATCCTTTTCGGATATGTTTGGCAAGCTTCTCAAGTTGCAAACCAATTCCCAGATCCTCGCAGCGAACAAGGAAGGTTTTTGCGGCGTCAAATGGTTGAATGATGAGATGAGGGAGATAGCAAAGGGAGGAGCTGCGGGAAAAAATCGCAAAGGTGATGCAGATGACGCGTTCATTCCCGGAAATCCGGTGATTATTACCAGGAATATGAAAAACATCGGCCTTTTCAATGGTGATAACGGAATTGTCGTGAGAATAACTTGCGGCTCTGGGGAAGCCAAAAAGGAGATGAATTATTTCCTGATAAGAAAAGAGGTTGGAAAAGAACATGACAGCTCTGTCGTTAAACCGGATTCAAACAGATTCCCTTCCATATTCAGGGTCGGCAATTTTCTTTTGTATCCGCTCAGTCAGATACCGATGGATTCAATTGAGCTTGCCTATGCGATAACCATTCACAAATCCCAAGGCTCCGGCTACAACAATGTTCTGATGTTTCTTCCCGAAGATAAGGACTCGCCGTTGTTGAATAGGCAGATTCTATACACTGGAATCACCAGAACGAGCGGGAACACCTATATGGTGTCGAGCATTGAGAACTTCAAAAGGGCGCAGGAAAAGCGCATTGATCGCTGGACGGAAATTGAATTGTGATTCATGCTTGATTTCTGGTGTGGCGCGTAGTGAAACATTTTTCGGAGGTTTTTTCGAAGAATCCATCGGATTTATGCCTTGATTTGAAAGAGCAAGCAGCATGAAGGAAGGAGTTTTGAAAAACCTCTTCGAAATATCGGAAAATCTTTCAGTTAGGTGAGCTGTTGTATTATTCGAAGATTTATCTTTGTGATGTTGGGTTCGATTCGGTTTTGAAGCTGGATGGCGCATATGCGGCGCATATCCGGCGATTGGATATGGCAGAATAAATGTATTCGGACATAGCCAAAGGAAATAGATTTCAGGGCGGTAAAAGACGGCAAGACCTATTACATTCAAGTCGCATATATGGCTGCGCATCCTACTACATGCGAAAGGGAGTTTTCACCATTTAAAACAATAGACAATAACAATCAGAAAATTTTGATATCTTTGGATCCGATCGATCTTTCAACATCTGTCGTCAGGCATATCAAATTCGAGGATTTCCTGCTGCTTGATAGTCTTTAAGGGCACTTCTAAAAACCTCAGAGTCCGAACCTGCCAGACGCTTTTCCGGATTTAAAATCAGCTTCCGCCCGAAGAACCGGCCTGCGGAATGAACGACGGTGCGGTCCCGGCCGCCGAGCCCTTAGCGGGCATGCTGAACTCGCCCATTCCTTTGGTGTGGAATCCCACGGGCATCACATATCCCGACGGATTGGTTATCCACCAGACCGCACACTCGAAGTCCTGCCTGCTGAATACCGACTTGGAATCGCCCTTGGCACCCTCGTGGATGTCGATCGCGCGCTCCTTGATGCCGGAATCCTCGCCGAGCGTCCGGGTGTACTTGCTGGATGATCCATTGGCTACGACGCCTGGCAACGCTGGGTTGTACCTGTACTTGAAGCGCTCCACGCTCAACTCCCAGCCCTTGCCAGCCGACAGCTCTATCTGACCGTCTATCAGCTTGTTGATGGTATCCGTGTCGCCGTATGCGTATCCGGCGGACGCCATGACCGAAAGGTTGGCGTACGCAGGCCTTGTCGTAACAAAGTCGATGAAGGACTGCTGGTACTCATAGACGGCGACATATATGAACGGCTTTTCAAGATCAGCCTCCGAGACCTTCGGGCTCACGAAGCCGTTCTTGTTCCAATACAAGTTGTTCTTCTCGACCAGGGACTTCTTAGCTACGCGCTGGCAGGCGCAGGCATACAGAAGATCCTTGACTGAATCATCGTTCGCATCGAAGCACTCCTCCGCCTTTCTGGAGGTCTTGATGAGCTCGCTATCCGGATCGATTCTGCGCCAGCCCTTGAACACGAGCTTGTTCGAGCCGCCGCCGGCAATCGTGCTGCCAGCTATCGTTTTCGTGCTGGTGACTTCCGGCACCGGCTTTATCTTGTCCGGATCGATGATGCTCATTTTGTATTCTATGGTATGAACGGATACTTCGTTGTCGTCTCCTATGGCCTTGAACTCATAGGGGGCCCACTCGAACTGCTCCTCGGCGAAATCCTTAACGACATAGAACATGTATTCGACGGAGGATGCGGGTAGGTATGCGGCATAGAACTTGACCTTGCCGTCGTTCGCATCCACATGGAAGTTCGGATTATCGTCATACGGGTTGAACTCCGCGGCGCCTTTCGTATCGTAAGTTCTCATGTTTTTTATGCTTTCGTCGAGAAGATCCCAGCATGCCTTGAGCCTCTCGTCGTCATCTCCGCTGGCGAAGCATCGGCCCGAGACGGTCGCGGGGTCGTTCATGTCATCGGAATCCGAAGGATTGAACCATGCATCGAGAAGCAAGTATGTCTTTCCGTTCGGCAGGCCCCATATGGGATTGGTTCCGATGGCGTCAACCGTCCTGCGCAAGCTGTCCTGCGCTATTCTGATATTCTCGCTGTCATTCGTTCTGATGTTCAGCACCGATAGCGTTTCGCCCTCCATGATCCTGCCGGAATACAGCGGCTTGTCGCTCCATGAGACGTATTGGGAGGGGATGTTCTCATAGCTGTCGCCTATGACATAGAACTCGACTTCGAATATCTTGTCATACATGCCGTAGAGGTGGTATTCGACATCCTTCTCGTCTTTCGGCGCATTAAGGGTGAGGGTTGATCCTCCTGAACCATCCACTGCTTTAGCATTCGCATTCAATTCGGTGCCAAATGGGGCGTTGACCTCTGTCATGTTCTTCTTGGCTGATATGCCGGAATGCCATCCGGTTGTCTTGCCGACAAGCCAGCATGATGCGAACTTGTAGTTTCCTATGCGTTTGACTCCGTTTGCATCGTTGTCGGCGGCATCAAGATCAAGATTCTCATAGTCAGCCATATCGGGCAATTCAATCGGAACGGAATCCTCATCAGGAGCAATCACTCCTTGTCTGACGCAGATTTCCTTCCATTTCAGCGCCGAGCCGTTCGTCGATTCCTCTGCATCCGGAACATGGAATGCTATCCTATATGACTTTTGCTGTTCCTCCGGTTCCGGTTCCGGTTCCGATTCCGGTTCGGCCTCGGGCTTGCTTTCCGGCTGTGCCGGCGGTACCGGTTCATCATCCGGCTTTGCCTGCGCCGGTTCGCCCGATTCGGTTTCACTCCTGCTTATCACATATGAAGGATAGATCGCGATAGCATCCCCAAGCGGAGTATCGAGATCTATTTTGAATACATTATATGGGCTGTCCTTGAAGAATGTGGCCTTTTCGAAGTCCTCGATCCATGATACTTGATATGACATTGTATTCTCATTTGAATTGTTTTTTTATGGAACTGACAATTTTAGCTGCATTCATTGGCAACCGTAGGCTGCCGTCTTTTGCCTGCCATGTGTTCGGTCCTATTCCATCCGTATCCGGATCGAATCCGTTTTCCAGGCATTTGCGTCTGAATACGTCTCTGAGCGTATCCGTCTCTTTGACTCCTTTGAATGCGAGGAATCCGGAATGTGTTCTTATTCGTCCGTCTTCGATTGTATCGTTTTCGGTGCAGTAGTGGAGCACAAGGCTTCTTTCTCTGTATTGCGCGACGCACGAGATCATAATGAGAGATATAGCGGCAATCGCTATGAATGATAAGCAATATTTTTTCATCATTTTCCAATTCCCTGGTATTTGTTCCTGAGGTTTTTTCAAAACTAATTTCAAGATGATGCGAAGCCTGTTCTGAACCATGATTCAAAAGAGCGAGCAGCATGAAGGAAAGAGTTTTGAAAAACCTCCTGCATGATAGTATTGCATCGGTTTTTTAGAAAATGTCTCCAAAAAAGTGTGGAAGTCTGATTTTTCTAGTGCTGCGAAAAGTGCTGGATAAGCGATGGCTGAGCGTGTTAAGCCAGGCATGAAATAAGCGGTTGAGTAGGTAAAAAGGCAAGCAAAGCCGAATTGGCATTGCAATTTTTGCACTTTTGACCAATTGAAGTATTGCAATTTTTGCACTTTTTCGTATTTCAACTATTGCAATTTTTGTTTTCGACATTATAATGTTACTGCGTTTCAACAAAATGCGGGAGTTGGTATGTTTAAGAGAAAAGCAATGTGTGATTTGTCATTGTGGAAGAGCAGGTACGCTGGAAAGTATGCTGCCCTTCTTCAAGGTGCCAGGCGTGTTGGGAAAAGCACGATTGCAGAGGAATTTGCCAAAACGAATTACAGGTCTTGGATCATCGTTGATTTTTCCAATGTGAGCAATGAGTTGCTCAGAGTATTTGATGACATTGCTGATTTGGATGTTTTTTTTCTTAGGCTGCAGGCTGTGACTTCTGTCGTATTGCATGAGAGGGAATCGGTAATAGTATTTGACGAAATACAACTCGCTCCGAGGGTTCGGCAGGCGATCAAGCATCTCGTCAAGGACGGAAGATATGACTATATAGAGACTGGTTCGTTGATTAGCATAAGGAAAAATGTGAAGGATATTGTGATTCCATCGGAGGAGATGAAGATTGATGTGAATCCTATGGATTTTGAGGAGTTCTGCTGGGCTGTCGGGTGGAATTATCAGATTTTCAAACAGGTTGCGTTGCTGAAGAAGGGTATTGGGGATGCGGTCAATAGAAAACTGATGAGGGATTTCAGGATATACATGGCGGTAGGCGGCATGCCGCAGGCGGTAGAAGCGTATATTCGTGGAAAGCCATTTCAGGAGATAGATTCGATTAAAAGGAAAATAATCGGATTGTATGAGGATGATTTTATGAAAATAGATCCGTCCGGCAGGGTCTCTGAGATTTTCAAGTCCGTGCCAAGTCAGTTGGCTTTATCAAAAAACAGATTCAGCTTGAGTGTTGTGCTCGGCAAGAGAACTACGAGTAAGGACGAGGAACTTTTGTTCGATCTTATTGACTCGAGAACTGTTTTGCCTTGCTATAACGTCAGAAGCCCCGAGGTTGCAATTAATCTTACCAGAGATATCGGTTCGTTTAAGTTGTATTTGTCTGATACCGGGCTGTTTGTTTCTATGATATTCAATAGCAATCCGAAGACATCGGAAAGCATATACGGCAAATTGATAAGCGATAAGTTGGAGTCGAATTTAGGATATTTGTATGAAAATGCTGTTGCGCAAGCCATAACATCGCATGGCCGCAAGCTTTATTACCATTATTGGAGGGAAGAGGGTAAGACGCATCCCTATGAAGTTGATTTTCTTTTAATCGATCGTGCCAAGCTGATTCCTGTTGAGGTCAAATCATCAAACATCAACAATCATAAGTCCATAGAGGAGTTTTGCGCGAAGTATTCGCATTTGGTTTCAAGAAGGATCATGTTTTCCCAGCACGACATTTCAAATGACGGCATGCTTGAGCTGAAGCCGATATATTCGGCTCAACCGTTTTTGAGTGGATTGGATAAGGAAACGGACGAATGATTTGCTTGAAGGCATTTTAGCATGAAGGGAGGAATTTTGAAAAAACCTCTAATTTTATTTTTCTTGACTATGTCCGAAAGTTTGACTGACAGGGCAGAGTCGCAGAGCCGGAGAGGTGCTGGAGAGGCGCGCTTTGGGGCGAAAAGCCTAATGCAGGATAAGGCTTCACGCCTATCCAAATGGCTTT
>CADBSO010000054.1 GCA_902797395.1 uncultured Spirochaetales bacterium | reverse complement strand
GAATACATTTATTCTGCCATATCCAATCGCCGGATATGCGCCGCATATGCGCGCTTTGGGTCGCAAAGCCATTTGGATAGGCACAAAACAGTGGCATCTCATATGCTTCGGAACACAGGGAAATTTTCAACGAAAAGCCGGTACACCGCTTCACAGCCCAAATCCTCGTAGGCCACAAGCTCCGCGCTTTTGATGCACGACGACAAATATGCGCCAGCCCCACCGACCGTAGAAAAATAGATAGCGTGATTTTTTGCTATGCTCTTGCGAACTTCCTCGTTGCGCTGGCCCTTGCCTATCAGAACCCTGACACCCATGTCCAAAAGAGCCGGAGTCCACACATCCATCCTCAAGCTGGTTGTCGGCCCAACGGAACCGAACGCAAACGGGGATGCCGGATTCCTAGGTGTCGGACCGGCGTAATAAATGCAAGCACCCTTCAAATCAAACGGCAAGGCATCACCCCGTTCCAACGACTGGCATATTCTCTTATGTGCCTGATCCCTAGCAGTATACACATATCCGCTGAGATAATAAATCCCGCCAAAACCGACCGAATCAATAGCCGCATCATCCAACGGCAAAACCAGCTTCCGATCATCAGGGATTTCAATCATAGCGTCACCTCAACTTTCCTCAAGCTATTGCACCCAAAACTTACGGCAACCGGAAGACTTGTGATATGCGTGAAGTGCGTCTCCACATTCACCCTCATGCAAGTGATATCACCACCAGAACCAGCAACCCCTATTCCCATTGCATTTATACTGTCCTTCAAATCGTTTTCCATCTCCGCAAGCGCAGGATCCGGATTAGGAGCGCATATGTCCCTATACAGCGCCTTTTTGGAAAGCCGGGCGCACGATTCCATATTCCCACCAATGCCCACGCCTAAAACATACGGCGGACAAGGCGCGGATGCGGCATCACGAACACATTGAAGAACATAGTTTCTAACTCCCTCCATGCCATCACTGACCTTTAAAATGGAGCCGCGGCTCATATTCTCGCATCCGCCGCCCTTAGGAACTATCAGCAATTGCAGTTTATTTCCGGGGACAACCTCCCAATCGATAAAAGCAGGAGTATTGTCACGAGTGTTCAACCTATCAAGCGGCGAACACACCGATTTTCGCAAATACCCACCCTCATAGGCTTCTCTTACAGCCTCATCAAGCGCAACGGACACATCACCGCCTGTGATATGAACATCCTGCCCTATCCGAATGTAAACGCATAATGCGCCAGTGTCTTGGCACAAAGGAACATTGTGTTTTTGAGAAATCTCATAATTGCTTATCAGAATATCAAGAAGCTCTTGGGAAAGCGGATTGGATTCCGATGCCCTAGCATCCCTGATTCCACGCCTGATATCATCCGGCAAAATCGCAACTGCCCTCAGAATCGCACCCCTGACAGCGTCTTTCACATCACCGCAGCTTATTTCCCTGATCATGCCGCCACCCATAAGCATCTCAACAGCTATCCGCGCTCAGCGGCCAAGCGAAGCGGAATATTCCGCAAGCAGCTTTTCCTGCAATGCAAACATGCGCCGCGTTGGAGTCGACTCTCGGCTTATGGCATCAGACAACTCCAAGCCTTCTGATCCCAGCTCCGCAAGAACATCATCAATATCCGCATCATCATCATGACAATATCCGGACAAATGAAGAATGCCATGCGCTATCACCCTGAGAAATTCCGTCTGCAACATCTCTGAAGAGCCTTGAATATTCTCCGAAACCTGTGCCGGAGAAATGTAAATTTCGCCCAAGTTATCGGAATCAAAAAAGGAATTCCCATCCGACAGGCCGGAATCTTCGGAATCCTCAGGAGTTTCAGGGGTTTCGGCGAAACAAAACGACAGCACATCCGTAGGCTTGTCCTTTCCTCGATAATCCCTATTCATCCCGCGAATCTCATCGGAACTCACAAAAGCTATGGACAAGGACTTATCCTCCTTGCCGATTGATTTAAGAACAAATTCTGCAAAATCGGTTGCGATTCCAGCATCAAACGGAATCGTTTCAAAACTTTCGGAATACGATACGTCAATCATTAGCCGCTTTCTCCAAATCAGGTTCCGGCTGTTGCGTCTGAAATTCGCCAATGAAATCGAAAACGCTTCCTCCGGTTGAATTCGCCCTCTCTATGATATCAATAGCCGTCTTGAGAACCTCGTCATACATCGGATACGCAATGGTATTATTGGCGCGCTCCGAAGTGTTCTTGTATTCCATAAGCAGCAGGGAAGCAAGAGCTTTCCTAGGCGCAGGATACTCAACAATCAGCTCATCAATGCCCTTCTCGACCACAGCAATATCATATTTCGGATTTCTCCTGACAAAATCGTGAACCGCGCCGGACTTCTGAGCCTCAATGGCATTCTTCACCTCATCATCCTTCATCTCGGCCTCCGAAACGCTCACATCGGGATCCAACCCTATTTTATTCACTTTTCTTCCCGATCCGGAAACATATTCCGCTGTGGTGACATTCACTATGCCGTCCTTGTATTGGCTGGTATATTGCATCACGCCCTTGCCGTAGGACTTTTCACCTACGAGAATAGCCCTGCCGTTATCGCGAAGCGCAACGGAAAGAATCTCAGCGGCACTAGCGGTGCCCTTGTTTATGAGAACAACCATATTCGCATCCGTCGGCACTATAGTGCCTGCCGACGAATAGTGCGTCTTATTGCGCGACTTGACCTTGCTTATGGTATCAATAAGAACATTTCCGCCTTCCAGAAAAAGATTCGCAACCGCAAGACACGAATTGACATCGCCTCCACCATTGCTGCGCAGATCAAGAATGATGCTGTTGACATGGTCTATATTCCTGAACTCATCGCGAACCTGGCGCGAAGTGCTTTGCGTGAACTGGTTGATTCTTATATAGAACACCCCGCCAGGAAGCATCTCGGATTCAACCGTAGGCGTGTTTATCTCATCGCGGATTATATCCAGCTCGAATTCCAAATTGCCTCTTCTGACCCTCACTATGACCTTGGTTCCTCGCGGACCCCGAAGCATCTTCGAACACTCGGTAGCGGTTTTCTCAAGAACGCCTTGACCGTCGATTTCAGTTATCAGATCACCGGTGACAAGGCCGGCGCGCTGTGCCGGACTGCCCCTGAATACGGTTCCAACCTGCACATACAATGTCCTTTCATCATCGCTTTTCTGATTCTGCACCGAGGACTTCGACAAGATGATTCCAACTCCCGAATACTTACCGGTAATCGATTCCTCGTATTGCTCGCTCTCAGAAGAGCTTATATACATCGTCCATCTGTCATCAAGAGCATCAAGCATTGCAGTCGCCATAGCCTCATAGACTTTCTTGCGATCTATATCGTAAAGAAAATTGCTGTCGACAAAACGATACATCCTCTCAAGATCCGACATGGTCTGGGATATCTCATCGCCTTCATATGTGTCCAAAACGGAATTCATCGCAAACGCCTGCGCCGTCATGCAGAACAATGCCAAAGCCGTCGCTAATCTAATCGCAAACTTTTTCACAAAACTGATTGTAGTCCTTTTAAATCCAAAAATCAATCGCAGACTACGCCGACAGCAATCAGGAAAACACGAAAGACGGACGCATCCTATCATTCGGACTGGAATACACCAAACCGGTAACCTTGAGCACATCCAGCATTTCAACTACAGGAATTATTCTGATCCTGTCCTTGACTTCCTGAGCGACATCCTTCAAATCAAACATGTTCTCCTCCGGAATGAGAACAGTCGTCACACCCGCCCTCTGAGCCGCCATAAGCTTCTCGGGAAGCCCGCCTATCGGAAGAACCGCCCCTCTAAGGGCAACCTCTCCGGTCATTGCAATGCGCGTATCAACTGCGCGGCCGGTCAGAAGAGACGCTATCGCAGATGTGAGGGTAATCCCTGCTGAAGGACCATCTTTCGGAACAGCGCCAGCAGGAACATGTATATGCAAATCATTATCGCGCAGCCTCTCGGATTCTTTGGGAAATATTGTTTTGATCAAGCTCACGGCAATGCGCGCCGATTCCTTCATGACATCACCAAGCTGTCCCGTAATTATCAATTCACCTCTTCCGCTGACAAGTTTGGCCTCAACATGCAATATGTCACCGCCAACCGGAGTCCATGCCAATCCGGTCACCACACCCGCTTTCGGCTCCGGCAATATAGTATCATGCCTGATCGGCCGCACATCAAGAATCCTCCTGACGTCTTCAGGAGTCACATTAACCGATGCGGTCGGATCCGACGACAATCTCACCGCCAGATTCCTGCACAGCGAGTCAATGCATTTGCGAAGCCCTCTGACACCGGATTCCATCGTATAATCAGCTATCATGACATCCAAAGCCTCATCCGTCACGGTCATCTGACTATCAGTTATGCCCATGCTCTCCATGCTCTTCGGCACAAGATGATCTCTGGCGATGCTATGCTTCTCAATCGGGGTGTAGCCTTGGAACCGTATGACCTCCATCCTGTTCAAAAGCGGCTCGGGAATCGTATCCGTAGAGTTCGCAGTGCAAACGAAAAGCACATCGGACAAATCATATGGAACATTCATGTAGTGATCCGTGAAAGTGTTGTTCTGCTCGGGATCGAGCACCTCCAAAAGCGCGCTAGCCGGACTACCGTGATAGGAATCGGCAAGCTTATCCACCTCATCGAGCACCATTACGGGGTTTGAAACCCCGCTTTTGTGTATTCCATCCATTATGCGGCCCGGCATGGAACCGACATACGTCCTGCGATGTCCCCTTATGTCGGATTCATCATGAACGCCCCCAAGACTCACGCGAACATATTTCCTCCCAAGAGCCCTGGCGATGCTTTTGCCTATGCTGGTCTTGCCTGTTCCAGGCGCGCCCACAAAAAGCAATATCGATCCGGATTGCCTGTTCCTCAGGTTCATAACGGCAATCTGCTGGATTATCCGCTCCTTAACCTTGGAAAGCCCATAATGGTCCTCATCCAGAATCCTTTTGGCCTCATCTAGGCTTATGCGCTCAACGCTTTCCTTTTTCCATGATAAAGTGGTCACAAAATCAAGATAGTCATAGAGCATGCCGGATTCGCTGCTGTCCTTGCGCTCCTGACGCAACCTGTTGAGGACTTTCTCAGCCTCCCTTCTGGCCGTTTCATTCATTCCAGCATTTTCTATCCGCTGCTGGAATTTCTGAATATCGGTCACATTCTCAGGATGCATCTCATCAAGCTCCTTCTGCAGATGCTCCATCTGACGCCTTATAGCCGCTTCCTTGTATTGCTGCTGGTATTCCTGCTGTTGCGATGTCATGGCCTCGTTCGCTATGCGCCCGACCTCCATGTATTCATACAACAGCTTTTCAAGCATTTCAGTTCGCTTGAGGATGCTGTCCTCCGCCAACACGGCATAGCATTCCTCGTTCGAGCAATTCATTATATGAGACATGATGCAAGCAGCAGCGCCGATTGAACCTATCTGTTCGATCATGAGCTTTGCGGATTCCGCAAAATCAAAACCAGCGGAAAACTTCTTCATCTCCTTTTTAAGTTCACGAAGCTTTTCACTCTCCATGTCCTCGGGAAGATCGCTTATGTCAATTCTTTTCGACACTGCCAGCTGCATGGCATTATCCGAATCCACAGACACGCTCTCAATATTCACCCTATATTGTGTTCGGATGGCAGCATAACCGCGGCGATTCAAATCAGTGACCACTCCGGAAAGCCCTATCGGATAAAATCCGTCTTCCTTAAGCTCGATCGCAGATTCCTTGTCTTTGGCAACAACTATGACTATTTTCTCATTCACGGACACGCCCTTGCCTCCGGACGCCCTGTTCAGCTGCTCAACTTGGAAATACAGTATCGCATCCGGCGTCACTATCTTCCTGTAAACAGGTATCACTATCATCGCCAAAACTCCTATCAAAACATATTTGGGCAGCACAACCCGAAATGAAAAGCCGTTTAAAAAGACGCAAAGCCTTATCTCAACATCGAGAAAGCTTCTACCGTCTTCACAGCCGAAAAAACATCCGGCAGAATCAGCCTCTGAGTTTTTTGAAAGCGCCATTTAAAAAACCCTGCCTCCACCCTCAAGCGCAAAAGCGCCATCAAGCAACAGGCAGGGATATCATAAATTCCAAGACGCCTTCGGGAACCACTGGCCCGAAAGCGCCCTATTCGATCAGGCTATCAGACCTTGCCGTTATAGGCATCGAGGAAAATCTGCCTGATTTCCTTGATAAGCGGATGACGCGGATTGGCTCCGGTGCACTGATCATCGTATGCGCGCTCGCACAGCACATCGAGATTCGCCATGAACTCATCCTCCTTGACGCCGAACGCCTTTATGGATTTGGGAAGCTCTATCTTCGTCATGAGATCGTCAATCGCCTTTATGAGAA
This sequence comes from uncultured Spirochaetales bacterium, assembly GCA_902797395.1. Taxonomy (GTDB): domain Bacteria; phylum Spirochaetota; class Spirochaetia; order Sphaerochaetales; family Sphaerochaetaceae; genus UBA9848. Next base: position 11,212 of record CADBSO010000054.1, on the reverse strand, counting down.
GCTCGACTTTCTCATCATCGCTTATTCCGCCGAGATTGAGCTCATCCGCAATCTGTCCGTATTTCTTTTTCGCGCAAGGATATTTATACTGCGGGAATATCGCCTGCTTTGTCGGCCTATCGGTGGCATTATATTTTATTATCTGCCTGAAGATAAGCGCATTCGCAACACCATGAGGTATGCCGTACATCGCGCCAAGCTTGTGAGCCATCGAATGGCAAAGCCCGAGGAACGCATTGGCAAAAGCCATTCCCGCTATGGTGGCAGCATAATGCATCTTCTCTCTGGCAAGCGGATCGGCAGCGCCATCCGAATAGCAGCGCGGCAGATACTTGAACACGAGCTTTATAGCCTCAAGCGCATTCGAGTTCGTGAAGTTGGTTGCCATGCAGGACACATAAGCCTCAACCGAATGGACAAGAGCATCGATTCCCGATGCCGACGTAAGACCCTTAGGCATGCCGTCAACAAAATTCGGATCGACTATTGCCATTGTCGGTGTAAGAGCATAGTCCGCCAGAGCATACTTCTGATGTGTCTTCTCATCCGTGATGATAGCGAACGGCGTAACCTCGGAACCGGTTCCAGATGTCGTCGGTATGCAAACCATATCAGCCTTCTTGCCGAGATCCGGTATCTGGCATATCCTCTTCCTGATATCCATAAACCTCATGGAAATCTCAGAGAAATCAGTATCCGGCTGCTCATAGAGGAGCCATATGATCTTTCCGGCATCCATTGGGGAACCGCCTCCGAGAGCGATTATCACATCCGGCTCGTAAGGGCGAACGATCTCAAGCGCCTGCTTGATTGTCGCAAGCGTGGGATCCGGCTTCACATCAAAGAATATCTGATGGTCTATTCCTATGGAATCCAACGCCTTGGTTATCACATCCACCGTTCCGGAATTGAAAAGGAACCTGTCGGTGACTATGAAAGCACGCTTCTTGCCTTTTAGCTCGGTAAGCGCCAGATCAACAGCGCCCCTCTTGAAATACACCTTTGGCGGCGCCTTGAACCACAACATGTTCTCCCTCCTTTCCGCTACAGTCTTGTAATTGAGCAAATGCTCGACTCCTATGTTTCCCGACACGGAGTTTCCACCCCAGGAACCGCATCCGAGCGACAAGGAAGGCTCAAGCATGAAGTTGTACAAATCACCAATTCCGCCCTGTGAGCTTGGAGAATTGACCAAAACCCTGCATGCAGGCATCTTCTCGGCGAAAGCGTCTATCCTGTCGGTTTTCCTTTCATCCGTATACAATGATGAGGAGTGTCCGGCACCGCCCTTGATTATGAGCTCGTAAGCCATATCCATCGCCTGCTCGAAGTTCTTCGCCCTATACATAGTAAGTATCGGAGAAAGCTTTTCACGCGAGAACGGATCATCCCAATCGACCTTCGGACGCTCGCAAAGAAGAATCTTGGAGTCGTCGGGAATATTGAATCCGGCAAGCTCGGCAATGCGGCAAGCGGGCTGTCCCACTATCTGCGGATGCGCCGTGCCGCGCTGCGGATCTATGAACGGAAGATCAACGAGCTTCTTCTCGTCCGCCTTGGAAACAAGATATGCTCCGCGGTAGATGAACTCCTTCTTAACTTCCTCATAAATGCTGTCGACCACAATCACGGACTGCTCCGATGCGCAGATCATGCCGTTGTCAAAGGTCTTTGACATGATTATTGAGGAAACGGCCATCTTTATGTCAGCGGTCTCGTCTATCACAGCAGCCACATTTCCCGGACCGACCCCAAGAGCCGGCTTTCCGGATGAATATGCGGCTTTTACCATTCCCGGACCACCCGTTGCCAAAATAGCCGAAACATCGGGATGATGAAGCAATATGTCCGACAGCTCCATAGTAGGCGTATCTATCCAGCCTATGATGTATTCAGGAGCGCCCGCAGCAACCGCTGCCTCCAGCACGACCTTCGCAGCCTCTATAGTGGATTTGACTGCTCTGGGATGCGGTGAGAACAATATTGCATTTCTCGTCTTGAGGGAAATCAGCGACTTGAAAATCGCCGTAGATGTCGGGTTGGTAGTCGGAATTATCCCCGCGAGTATTCCAAGCGGAGCCGCAACGATCTTTATCCCGTCGTTCTTGTCCTCTTTCACAACACCGCATGTCTTGGCGTTCTTATGCTTGTTGTATATGTATTCCGAAGCGAAATGGTTCTTGATTATCTTGTCTTCAAGAACACCCATTCCGGTATCCTCCACAGCCATCTTGGCAAGAGGAATCCTCATCTTGTTTGCAGCAATCGCAGCCGCCTTGAAAATCCTGTCAACCTGCTCCTGCGAAAATTTCGAATACTGCTCCTGAGCCTTCTTCATTTTGGAAAGAAGCTCATTGAGAGCCGCTTCGCTGTCAACAGGTGAATAACGATTCGCTTCCGAGGCCGGTGTTGCGGCCTTTTCTTTGCTCCTTGGCATTAGCATCTCCTTACAAGCGCTTTCAAAACCGAAGCGCCTCTTATAATTTGACTATATCCTATCAGTCAAGCCTTCGGACATAGCTTATGTTTCCCAAACCTCTTTGGTCTCCAAATTCATCAGCGTCATACGACCATCAGTCTCCGTGCCATACTCTTTGGCAGTCACAAAAGCACCAGTATCTATCATATAAACGCCATTGTAAACGGCATAGCCGTCTTCATAAAGCGGCGTATGCCCCATCACATAGCTTTTCCCTGACGGAAAATCCTTCTCGAAATCCGCATCCTCATACGGCTCGCGCCACCGAGATCCGGTCTGGCCAGCTTTGATTCGTACGAAATCCGCTATCGTGCGATCGAAAACATATTCATCGTAATCCGGATCCTTCACCAGTCCGCTATCACGACAATTCCCCAGCGTTATTCCGCAAGGATCAAGATTGCCGATTCTAGCCACAAGCTTGCTGCGTCTTATGAAATTATGGCAGATCACATTGTCCCCGACTTCCATCATATATGGGAACGATGACATCCATTCGGCATACTTCGCCTTATCCTGAGCAGATAGCTTCCGAATCTCCGACATAGTCGCATCGCCGCCATTCCATTTGATCCAGCACCTGTTCTCGTTTCCAAATGCGAAATACTCATAGAGCCATATGTCATGATTCCCAAACACAGGCCTGAACGATTTGCCCAGAGAATAGACGAACTCGACAATCTTGAGATTCTGACTGCCCCTGTCGCACAAATCGCCCACGGAATACAAAACGTCCTTATCCTTATCAAATCCCGCCACATCGAGAACGCTTATGAGCTTATCAAAGCATCCGTGCAAATCGCCAACTATGTAATCAGCCACAATTCCGACTCCTATTTCAAAAACGATACATAGCCCTTATATGTCTGCAGAAAATCGGAAACGGCAGTTATCTCCCACGGAGCATGCATGCTCAGAACAGCGACTCCGGCATCAATCACGTTCATGCCGAACTCCGCCGCATAAAGCGCAATCGTCCCGCCGCCGCCAGCCTCAACCTTGCCAAGCTCCGCAAACTGGTATTTCACGCCATCCCTGTCAAACTTGTTCCTTATTTCGGCGATGAACTCAGGATTGGCATCCGAAGCTCCGCTCTTCCCGCGCGAACCGGTATACTTATTCAAAACTATTCCGCCGCCGAGTTTGGAGGCGTTGCCGAAATCATACAAATCCGCGTTGAGAGGATCAAAGGCCGCATTCACATCGCTTGAAAGCATTGTGGAATTGGAAAGGCACCTGCGAAGAGCCATTTCAACACTTCCCTTGACGCCAAGCCTGTCAATCACTTCAGCGACGGCATTATCAAGAAGGTGCGAACTCATGCCGGTAGCACCGTAGCTTCCGATCTCCTCCTTGTCGCTAAGGAGCAGACATGCCGTCCGAGCTGAATCCGTCACATCCATGAACGCCCTGAATGACGCATAAGCGCAAACCCTGTCGTCCTGACCGTATCCGAGTATCATGGACCCATCGAATCCAAGGAATCTTGCCCGCCCTGCCGGAACGACCTCCAATTCGCTGGAAAGCAAATCCTCCTCCTCGATTCCGTATTTCTTCTTCAGGATGGAAAGGATGTTCTTCTTTCCGACATCCCTGACCGATTTCCTGCCTTTTCCGCTATCATCATCATCGGCATCGGCCTTATCAGCATATTTGGCATTCACCCCAAGGATGACATCCAAATCCTCAGCGTCAACGATATCCCTCGCTCTCTTCTCCATCTGCTTGCCGGCCAGATGCGGAAGAATGTCGGATATGCAAAAAACAGGATCCGAATCCTCATCGCCGACATTCACATCAACCGTCTTGCCGTCCTTCAAGCAGACCACGCCCCTAATAGCCAAAGGAATCGTCAGCCACTGGTATTTTTTGATTCCTCCATAGTAGTGCGTATTCAAATAGACAATGCCTGCTTTCTCATATATCGGATTGGGCTTTGCATCAAGACGCGGAGAATCTATATGCGCTCCCAGAATGTTCATTCCCTTTTCTATGGAATCCTTCCCAATCGTAAAAAGCATGAGGGCCTTCCCCATCTTATTGACGTAAACCCTGTCTCCCGCCTTCAGCGACTTGACACCGTCCAAATTCCTCCAGCCGTTTTTCTCGGCTTCTTCGACTATTTTCCTGACGCACAAGCGCTCGGTTTTGCACTCGCTCAGGAAATCAACATAATCCTTTGCTATCTTTTCCATACGGATATGATTCTACTACAATCCGAGGTTTTTTTAAAGAGGTTTGGCTATACCCGAATGCAATTGTTCCGCAAAGCGCTCAAGATTTCTTAGAAACGGCAAAATAGCAAATGCAAGCTCCGACCGCATACACAGCGGCTGTGAACGCCCACATCTGCCAGCCACCTGAAAGAATTCCTGGAACATAGCAGGCAAGCATGATGGCTATTGTCAGGTATCCTACCAGGCACCCGATCGGATTCTCAACGGAAAACCACTTGCCTGAGCTTTTAACCCTTATAAAAGATGCGATCACGATGATCATGGTTATAACGGAAACAAGCGAACCGAGATTCACGAGCATTTCTGTCAGCGAGGGCTTCAGAGACAGCGCGCACGACACGACGGCATAAACAAGAATCGAAGCCATGGGGGCATCATTGCGATTGCTTTTCGCCAGAAACGACGGAAGCGCCCCATCCTGAGCCATTCCACGCATTGCCACAGCGGTCAGATAGCCCAATATAAGCATGGTCGTCAAAAGCGCAAGAACAGCCCCTAGGGATATCACCGCCGGCAAAAAGCCCATATCTCCCATCGAGGAGAACGAAGCAGCGAACATGGGGATGAAGCGCATTCCCGGATTGCTCTCGAGATATTCGTAATTTATGTGGCCCAATGTGCTGACAAGCATCATCAGATACAAGACCACGACTATCGCAAGCCCTATTAGAAGGGACAAAGGTATATTTCTCTTCGGCTTGCGGACATTCTCCACTATGAAGGCAACAGACACCACGCTGCCATAAGCAACCAGAGCGTTCGGTATCGCGGAAACGAACCCGAACTTTCCTTTTGCCCCATGGAAAAAGGGAACCAATCTGTCAAACGAAAAATTCGCATGACCGAACGCTGCGATCGAATACGCAACCATAAGAGCGGCCAAGAGAACAAGCATAATCAAATTGAATCTTCCCATGTCCTTTATGTTGCACATGTTAAGCAAAGCGCATAGTATTATGGAAGCGAGCGCAATAGGAATCTGAAGCCCCGAGAAAGCGCTGAAGCTTACGCTCAAATACGTCCCGACATAAATCGCGGAAAAGCTTATGGCGATGATATTAGCGACTATATAACCCCAACTTGCGAAAAAGCCATAAGCTCTGCCCAAGGCACGAGCCGGAAAGACATAAATTCCACTTGATTTGCCATAATGAAGAGACAATTCCGCGACTTGCGCGCCGTAGACTCCCTGAATAAGCGCGGCGATCACCCAGCTGATTACGCATGCCGCGCCCGCATAATACATGGTAAGACCTGACAACGAGAAAATCGCGCTGCCGATGCAGCCTGCGACAATCATGCCGACACACGAAAAAAGACCGATACCTGATTTGCCCATATATCTCCTCCCATCCGGACTTTAAGGCCTTGGCAGCCTGCCGTCGGCTTCTGAATTTCACAGAATCAGCGCGCTTTCATTCGGCGCTCGCGGGCTTTCACCGCCGGTCAAGGAATTCCACCTTGTCCCGAAAACAAATCGGTTGATATGATGTTATCAAAAGCCGGAAAATAAAGCAAAGAGGGTTTTCAAAATCCTCCATTTATGCTGCCAGCCCTTCTGAACCAAGGCATGAGCCCAACAGGATCCGCTCAAACTCAAGCCTCGGAATCCAACCAAGGCCGTGCCGGACGGCAATCAAAGCCATAAGCATCGAAAACATGCTTTCTGGCATGCTTATCCATATGCGAAAACTCACGGATAATCGGTTTGAGCCGGCTTCTTATGTTCACCTGATCGAATGGGCAGGATGATTTGACCACAGGAATATCATAATTCGCGCAAACCCTGCTGATGCTGGCTTCGTCGAGCAAGCAGAGAGGCCGTATCACGCTAAGCTTGCCATCAAAGAAATTCTGCACAGGATTCATGCTTTCCAATCTTGACCTGAATACCAGATTCATAAGGGATGTTTCAACGATATCATCAAGGTGATGCCCCAATGCAATAAGGTGAATCCCGTCTTTAGCCGCCATATCGAAGAGAATGCGGCGGCGGTTCCTGGAACACAAATAGCAATTGAACTCACCTTTGAACCCATCGCTATGCTGCTGCTCGCTGATGATTTCAAAAGATACTTCAAGCTTATCAAAATAACGGTACAGAACGCTTCTCTGCTCCGGCTGCAATGGCGTTTCCATCCATTCTATCATCACCGCCTTGAGCTGATACTTCACAGGCAGCCATTTCAGGCGTTGGGACAAGCAAAGGGAAAGAAGAAGCGAGTCCTTTCCGCCCGATATCCCTATCAGCACCTTCTCCCCCTCGCGAATCATATCAAAATCATTTATCGCCTTGCCGCATTTCTTTATAAGCCGAAACACATAAGGAGGTATTTTCCCATCAACCAGCTCGTCATATCTCATATGCTTCTCATACGCTATGGAATCCATAGGTTTTTTTCAAAACTCCTTCCTTCACAACTCATATCAAAGACAAAGAGACTATTTTGCCGTTTCTGCATACAACGGAATACAAATCGCCCTTATCCATATCCTTGAACCTGAAGCTTTTCGATCCGTCCTCCAATATCACAGCCCTGGAGAAAACAACATTCCTGCACGGAAGAAGATTGCTAAGCAGCGGACTTAGCGTTTTTCCAAGCATAGCCCTCGACTCATCGGAAAGGTTTTCCTCCGCCCAAGAGAACGAAAAATCCTTTCGCAACTCGCTTTCAAAATGAAAAAGCTCGTCATCGTAAAAAGAGGGAACTATATCGGAAAGCCTGTCATCATTGCATATGGCGCGCCCGCTCCCAACTGACAATATCATGGCATCCTGCTCTAGATCCAAAGCAGGCAAAACGGCGGCAATGCCAAGAATCAAAGCAAACGCAAACACAATTCTCCTCATAGGACCTCCTCTATCTCCCCTATCCTCCAACGCTTCAAAAGCGTCTTGAAGCTCATCATGAAATACCTGTCCTCGAACGCCGAATCCTTGAAGCTGTCGTCAACAGCGCGAAAAAGGAAATACAGAATCTTTATATTGGCCTTATCGTTCGCTCTTTTATACAGATACTGTATCCTGAAATTAACAGCATCCTTGTACCTGTTCACATTAATATGCTCCATCAGACTATCGGGATCGAGGCAATGAAGCGCAAAATCCTTGCAGCAGATCGCAGAAAAACCGGAAAGCCACAGTCGAGCCGCAAATTCAAGCAACTGATAATGGTCATCCCTGATCTTAAGATCAAAACCGCCTATCCGATCGTATTTCAGCCTATCATATATTCCTATGAACGAAAGCGGATAAAACGTATCCTGGAGCCTATAAAACGGATGAAGCTGATTGCATGTTATGCTCATGTATTTGACATCAGGAACCCGAATATTCGGATAATAGCTCCTATCGTCCATTACAAACACGGGCGTGACCACAAGAGGGTCCTTGTCAGATGAGAAAATCCTGAGGATATCATTGAAATTCATGCTCAAAGGCAGCATTGAGACGTCTATGAAAAAGAAAAAGCGGGAAAGCATGAAACGGCACGCCGCATCAATCGCATCAGCCCTCATGGGCTTTCCGTTGAATTCCAAGAACGCGAAATCCGGATAGGTCGTGCTGAGCGAATCAATATCAGCCTTTCCCTTCTCCACAACCACAATCACTTCAAATACGCTTCCGGAACAAAGCAGTCCATTCAAAAACAAACCAAGATTCGCATAATCGTCATCCACATAAACGACATGACAGAGCCTGTCCTTGGAAAAAGCGATATCATACTCCCTTTTCCTGCTGAATCTCCTATGGATTTCAAATTCGGCGCCGGTCATTCAAATGCGATCCCCAATGGCCCTTACGATCTCATCAAACACCTCATCGCGGCTTTTAGATGAATCAATCCGGCAAAACCTAACACCATCCGGCAGCCTCTCAAAGCATTTGTCATAATTGGCAGAGACTTTGCGAAGGAAATCCTCCTTCTCGAAAATCTCCTTTTCCAATCCCCTCGCCGATATGCGCTCCATGCATATGTCCACCGGGCATTCGAGATAGAACACGAATTCCGGATATGGAAATGATTTGTTAAGCTCAAATACCTTATCGTACGGGACATCCACACTTTGATATGCCAGACTTGAAAAAAAATATCTGTCTTGAACAACAAAATCGTTTCTCTTCAAGTTCGCAATCACACCATTGCCGCCATACACATGCTCGAATCGATCAGCGACATACAAATGAAGAATGCCCTCCCTGTCGAGGGAGAGCATGCTGTCCTTGAGCACACGCTCGCGGATAAATCTTCCTATTATATTATCCGAAGGCTCGGCGGTTTTGAAAAAAGTCCTGTTGCGCTTGGCGAGAAAATCACACAAACGCGCTATCTGCGTTGTGGTTCCCGATCCGTCCATGCCCTCGAATACTATGAAATTCCCTAATATTCCGCTCATTTTCGGAAATCACGACAAAGTAAGCGCCGCGGTAGATACTATATCGTCCACGCTGCAACCCCTTGAGAGATCCGAAACAGGTTTGGAAAAACCCTGCAGTATCGGCCCGAAAGCCTCGGCTCCAGCCAGACGCTGAACAAGCTTATAGCCTATGTTGCCGGCCTGCAAATCCGGAAACACCAGAACATTCGCCTTTCCTGCCACATCCGAACCCTTTGCCTTGCTTTTGGCAACGCTCGGCACGATTGCCGCATCAAGCTGCAACTCGCCATCGGCAGGTATCTCAGGATGCGCCTGCTTAAATATCTCAACCGCCTTCGTCACCTTGTCAACCAAATCTCCGCTAGCCGATCCTTTGGAGGAATAGCTGAGAAAAGCGACTCTGGGCTCGGCCTGCAAATACTTCCTGCATGAAATGGATGCGCAATAAGCGATTTCGGCAAGCTCTTCGCTGGACGGATTAGGAATAGTAGCGCAATCGGAGAAAATGAAAGACCCGTTCTCACCATATTCCTTCTTATCGGTAATCATGACAAAGCAGCTGGACGCCTTGTTGATGCCCTTGGCCGTCTTCACAATCCAAAACGCCGAACGCAAAACATTCGCAGTAGTGTTCTCAGCTCCTGCAACCAGGCTATCCGCCTTGCCAAGATGAACAAGCATCGCACCAAAGAACAAAGGATCCTTCATTTTAGCGGCGGCATCCTCCATGGTCACGCCTTTTGCCTTTCTCATCTCATAGAACTCGGATACCGCCTGATCCTTATATTCGCTGGCTTCCGGATCAACCACATCTATCCCATCAAGACTCACCCCGAGCTTGTCGGCATTGATGCGAACCTCTTTTTCAGGTCCTACGACGATTACCTTAGCCGCTATCTTGTCATCTGTGATTATCCTGGCTGCGCGAACGGTTCTCTCCTCCAGCCCTTCCGCAAGAACCAGCGTGCGGGCATTGCTCTTCGCCCTGCTCTTCATCTCTTCAATGAAATTCATATGTCCTCCAAAGGTTTGCAAATGCTTGCAAGAGGTTTTTCCAAAACTCCTTCCTTCATGCTGCCTGCTCCTTTAAACCACGGCACAAATCCGACAGATTCTTCGAGAAATGTTTTTTCTCTAAAAGAGAAAAACACTAATACATACGGTATTCGCGGTTTTCCCGAAGAATGCCCTGATTCAAAATAGACTTCGCATCATTTTGAAATGAGTTTTGAAAAAACCTTGCAAATAAAAAAAGCAACCCCTACGGGTTGCTTCTCATTTTCAATTTCCTGTCCGAACTCAAACAGCCTTCTCAACAAAGCCGCTCTTCAGACAACGCGTACAAATCTTAACTGTGCAATGCGTTCCGTCAATGACAGTCTTGACATTCACCAGATTAGGATGAAAAACCCTCTTCTTCTTAACGCCAATATGCTGACCGACACCGCCCTTCTTCTTAGCCTGTCCCTTTCTAGGAACTATATTACCGGTGATGGTACCCTTTCCACATATCTCACATACTCTGCTCATATCAAACCTCTCATAAAGGATGCGGCCGACTGGACTTGAACCAGCACAGCGTTTCCGCCACAAGCACCTCAAGCTTGCGTGTCTACCATTCCACCACGACCGCGCAAAACCGCTAGGGGTTTTTAATAACTCAAGAATTTTATAAAATAATCGATTTAATGTCAACTTTCTTGCCGCTAGCCTGTCATTAGCCACATTCGCCCGCAATCAGTCATTGCCTCCGCTATCATATCCGCACAAGGGCAGAACCTGCGATTTGCCTGCATGACACATACCCAAGAACATCCGAACGCAGCTTTTCGCTTTAAGATTGCAATATGCTATAACAGCAGCAAAGCAAAGGAAAATGCGTCATGGGCTTTCATGCGAATCCAAACAATAAAAGATTCGTCGAAATCACAAACAGTAGAATTTATAAGGATGTGATTCAGCATGATTATTCGAGAAACCGAATATCTCATCCGATGCGGATTTCAAAAAACATGGCTATGTCTGAAAGTTTGACTGATAGGACAGAGCCGCAAAGCCGGAGAGGTGCTGGAGAGGCGCGCTTTGGGGCGAAAAGCCTAATGCAGGATAAGGCTTC
>CADBSO010000053.1 GCA_902797395.1 uncultured Spirochaetales bacterium | reverse complement strand
CCGATCCGGATGAAATCTCGGACGCAAATTCTCCGCCAGTACCGTCTGCAACACAGGAATCTCCAGGCAAATAATCCGCAAACGGCTCGTTTTCTTCCGTTTCGTAAGGCTTGATATCAGCAGTCAACATGTAGCATTTTGATGACGGCTTGGCATCAAGCCTGAATACGCCTTTCACACATCCGCCATTCCCATGCGGATTCAAATCAAATGAACAAGAAGGATTTTTCGAATCGCTTTTGATAAAATCAACTCGCATGGGTTCTTTCGCCAGAATTCCGAATATGACGTTATGATCAATCTTTCTCAACCGAAACTCCACATAATTGGAAGCGCTTTCTTCGGAAATGCTGAAATCGGCCAGCTTGATTTTCAAATTGCTGCTGCCATCGGAATCCTTATTCCATTTTTCCCTCAATCCGGCATATGAAACCTCGTCGTCATCGCCCAGACGATAATTGAAGCAGATCGCTTTTCTCTTAACTTCCTTCAGCAGATAAAATCTCATCTTATCATATACGAAAACCCTGTATTCCTCAGACATCTCTCCTTCTCCTTCTTTTCAGATCTTCCCATGCTTTCAACCCGGCCTTTGACGGCACGCCTACCATGTATGTGAAATCCCTCCCGATCACTATTTCCATATCCCTGCTGCCATGCTTCAGATAGTACTCCTCATACGAATCAGCATAGCGTTCGGTCAGACACAATATCCTCTGATTGGAGGAGCCCCTGTATGGTTTCCCATCATCCAAACCGGCTTCATATCTGCCGTCAATCAGAATGTCAACAGAATCAAGAAGCCTCTTTGTTCCCGCATCATTTCTACCTTCAAGCTCCTCAATCGTAAAACCGGTATATGCTATTACGCCATAATCCCTGGCTTCCCTTATTTCTCCGATCATCTCGCAAAGCGCATCAGCCTGCAAAAACGGTTCGCCGCCGCTGATCGTAATCCCCTCGGTGCCATCTGCCTGCGCGAATATCTCCGCCAAACCATCAGCATCGGCTTCCGACGGCGCCCTGGCATTCATCTCCTTCGCCAAGCACCCCTTGCAATTAAAGCAACACCCGCTCACCCATAAGGCGCTTCGCACAAAAGGTCCGAGAACCCTGGTTTTCAAAACATAATGTGAAATATTCAGTTTCCTGCCCATTGTTTCCGCCAACCCCGCACATCATTGAGGGCGCTTCTTCCGGGCAGCGGTTTTTAGAAACGCTCTTGACAAACCAATACAAATAACATATGCTTCAAATGCAACTTGCATTCGCAAGTTTTTCCCTTTGAAAAGCAATATATTTTTGGCCATCGGTGTCAACCGATGGCCCCGCTATGCTATGATAGCATAGCGGGGCGCGGGGTTTTGGGTATGTTTGGCGTTTTTGGGGTATGGAAATTATCGGCCTCGTAGCGGCCCTGATTTGATAAGAGATTTTTTAAAAGAATACTCGATTAACTCAAGCTTTAGAATTTAAGAGAACTTAAATAAATGTCAGTCAAATATCGGAAACGCTCCGACTTTCATCTGGCTTTGCCAGTCATTATGGACACAACAGTCCTGTCGGTTTCGCGCATACCTTCATTGCATAATCTGGATAAATTGGATATGGTTTCGGAAATCCTATTGCCCACAATGCCGCTTTCGGCACCCGGAGACAACCCCTTGAGAGCCAACCTGACACTCATCGATGCGCATTCGAGGCTTGAATATATCTTCAAAGCGCAAGTGCCCTTCGCTCCATCACAGATTATGCCTGCAAGATTTCCCACCATAGTATTAAGCGCCCTGCTCATCATCGCAGAATCCCCGCCAAGAAGGTATACCCATGCGCAAGCGGTTCCTATGGCCGCAGTGAACACTCCGCAAAGAGCGGAAAGCCGCGTTTTGTGCGCGGTAAGAATCAATCCGATGAATTCGCTGATGCAAACCGCTCTGGCAGTCTTATCATCGCTTGACTTCAAATAGTCGGCGACAACTTTTACCGGCACCGTGACGGTAATGCCCTGATTTCCGCTTCCCGAATTGATGATCACCGGCATAGGGCATCCGCCCATTCTGGCATCGCTTCCCGCCGCCGCAAGAGCGGCGCCCTTGGAAAAGGCGTCTTTCAGCGTGACAACAGGTTCCGGAATGCCCTCAAGCATCGTCTTTCCGACTTCAAGACCGAAATGCTCATGCGCTGAAAAATCCGAGATCCTAATATTTGTATTCACCGCTTCCTTTATGAAACCCAATTCGGATTCGTCAATGGCATCAGCAAAACCGATAACGTCATCGAATGTCAGATCCATCAGCATGGAAAGCGAATCGCCGTGTCCGTTCTCGGATTCGAGCGGCAAATCCGCAATGACTTTTCCGTTCGCTTCCATATGGCTGAACCTATCATGCGCGCCGGATATCGTAGCCACCGCATACCCGCCGTCCGCGCATTCCGCACGCACGCTTACATAAAGCGAGGGAACATCCTGAACGATAACGAGCTCCGTTCGGATCCCCTCCGCTTCCTTCTTCTGGTCATCGTTCAGCTTGGAAAGCAAGCTCAACCAATCTGACGAGCTGCCAACGGCGAACCCAAGAGCAACCGCAGAACACAGCCCCCTTTTTTCGGAAGACGGAATAGACACGCCCATGGCATTCTTAACCATGCCATGCGATGCCGTCACGACAAGCCTTATCACTTCGGCTTCGCCGGCAAGTTCATGCGCCTTCGCCCCACAGAGCGCCGCAGCGGCAGGTTCGGTGCATCCCATTGCCGGCATCATCTCCTTTTTCAAGAGATCAAGCAACAAGCCGGAATCGATCTTGTTTTCCTTGTTTTCGCCCATAAGGTCTTCCAAGCGCATTGTCAATGATGACATCCGCCGCCGCAACCACCGGAATGATGGCCGCAATCATGACCTCCCTCATGATCGTGATGATGACAGGTCTCATCCGGATTGAAATCAAGCTCGCCTGTCAAAAAAGCATTAACTACATCATCCGCATTTCCGCATGCGCCGGGGTAAAGACCAATGCCCATCTCCATCAAAGCGTTTCTTGCGCCCATGCCTATGCCACCGCATATTATCGCATCAACCTCTGCCGCACGCAAAAAACCCGCCAAAGCTCCATGTCCGGCGCCATTGGTATCAATAATCTGAGATGAGCTTACCTTGCCGTCCTCGATATCATAAATCTTGAATTCCTCTGTTTTTCCGAAATGCTGGCCGACCTCGCCATTCTCATACGTTACCGCTATTCTCATCGCATTGCCTCCTTTTGCGCGGATATCGGCAGACGCCGGAATTGATTCAATCACATACGAGCCTCCAGTCACTCTGATTCTTTTCCCATTGACGATGAAATCCGCGATCTTTCTTCTCGCTTCATCGTAAATGGCTGTGACCGTAGCCCTTGAGACCTTCATTTCACAAGCGCATTCTTCCTGGGTAAGCCCTTTCCAATCAATCAAACGTATCGTCTCATATTCGTCCAATGACATGGAAATCACATCAGATATGCACGACCCATCTGCTGAAAAGCTCCAAAACGCCGGATATTCGCAAATTCGCCTGCAACGCTTCGGTCTCGACATAATCACCTCTTTTCCGACATATGCCAATAACTGCAACCAACGGTTTCATTATAAGGCATTTTCTGGCATATGTCAAAAAACCACTTCATCCGCTCTTCCGTTTCTCTGCCTGTCCCTAAATTCCGCCACAGCGGTAAAGAATGCATCACCTGATGAATTAAGCGCTGTTTCAAACGAATCCTGAATCACTCCTATCATGAATCCTATTCCGACCACTTGCCATGCCACATCCTGAGGCAATCCGAATATGGAGCATGCCATCGGAATCAGCATCAGGGATCCGCCGGCCACGCCCGATGACCCGCAGGCAGCCAATGTGGATACGATCGAAAGCAAAACCATCATAGGCAGACTCGTTTTCACACCAACAGTGCCAACCGCAGACAGCGTCATTATCGTAATTACAACCGCAGCGCCATCCATATTTATGACAGAGCCCAAAGGAATCGTTACCGAATACACGTCCTCGTCCAAACCCAATTCCTTGCACAGCTCCATGTTCATCGGTATGTTTGCGGCGCTTGATCTGGTGAAAAAAGCGGTAATTGCGGATTTTTTAAGGCATCTCCACAGAAGCGGATACGCATTTCTTTTCAACAATGCGGAGCCGATCAGCGGATTGATCACGCAAGACGTCACGATCATCGTCCCCACAAGCTCCGCTATCAGAAGCCCGTAATTGGCGAAAATCTCCAAACCGCTTGCGGAGACATTGTTATATGCTATTCCAAGTATCCCGAACGGTGCGAACTGAATGACGCAAGCGATTGTCTTGCTGACGCAATCGGAAACATCCTGCAGAACATTTTTCGTGACATCACTACTCTTCTTCAAAATCGAGCCAGCCACACATGCCCAGAACAGAATTGAAATATATTGTCCGTTCGACAAAGCAGCCACAGGGTTTGAGAATATCCCCAATACGAAACCATACAAAACCTCGCTTATCCCCTTCGGCGCGCCGGAATAATCGGCATTGGATCCTGGAAAAACCAACCTGACCGGCCAGATGTTGGCAACCGCAACCGCAACAACCGCAGCTATAAGAGTGGTGATGATATACATCGCTATTATGTCGCGTATCACCTTGCCTTCCATATGCTTGCTGCGCGCAATCGATGATATTATAAGAACAAATACGAGAATCGGCGCCAGCGACTTCAGCGAACCGATGAACACATCCCCGAGGAGAATGATCACCCGACCGTTCTCAGGCTTAATCAAAACCCCCAAAGCAATACCTAATGCCAGACCAATTGCAATTCTGAGCACTAACGGAATCCCCGTGTATTTCTTAAGCAAACCCATGCAGGCCTCCAATCAAATTTCAAACTCCCTATCGTTTCTTTGAATCATTCAGAACCTGAACGAAAACTTCGGGCAATTCCTTTGTGGATGACTTGAAATAATGCTGTCCGCCTGTTGCGGATGATATCTCCTTCAATCCCGGTTCCGATGCGGCGGCTTGAGGAGCGCGAATGCCTATCGTATAAATCGGAACTCCAGCGCTTTTTATCATGGCTAGGAAATCATCAGACGAAATATCACTCAGGCTTTTCGCCTCATCCGACACCACGATGATCACCTCATCCGATCCGTTCCTCTCCAGCACCAAATCCGCCAGGGAATCATATAGCTTCGGCGGCCTGTCGCCCAACAACCCCACATCAAAACGCGCGATAATCGACTCGTTGAGTTCGTTTTTCCTTACATTCTTGCAGATGTTGGTGAATCCGTAATAGCCCATTTCAAAAATAGATACCCTATCACCCTCCTGCATGCGCCCGATAAACGCCTTGACACAGTCCACCATGACGTAACGCATCTGCCTTGTGAAAGTATCCGGATAGACTATATTGTAGCTGCAATTCCTGGATTGCTGCCGGATTTGGTTTTCCACCGCAGCTTTCGGCTTCGCAGCGACACTATCTTGAGAACTTGCGCTGCTGGAGGAATCTCTCTTATTGCAGCCACTGGAAAAAAAACAAGAGCAAACAAGCGCTAATGCAAACAAACAATGGTATAATTTTCTCATATGCGTTTTCAAAGTTTTGAAAAATCTCATCTAAATCTAATCGTTTCCATTGAAAAAATCAAACAATTCGGTACGCCTGATTTCCATAATGGGAAAACCACGAGAACCAACTTTCCGAGCCTTGCAACACACTGTTATGATACAGCCGTCAAATTCAACTGAATGAACGAAATTTCTCCAGTCATCCGCAAAAGAATCCGCTTTCGATATTCCGGACAAGCCGGAACCAGTGAATTTCACAATGCTCTCCTTGCGCGTCCAAACCTCCAGGAAAGCTTTCGTCTTGTTCCAACTTCCATTAAGAAACAACAATTCGGCAGCAGAGAAAATCCTGTTTGGCAATCTAACATCCGCAACACGCAGCTTTTCGATATCAATGCCTATATCGCTCTCGCAAACAGCAACAGCCACATGCCCCTTGGAATGAGATATGCTGAAGCAAAATCCTTCATCATCTTGCGAATACGGCTTGCCATTGGCATTGCGGCCGATGACAAGCGAGCCAACAGGTTTTCCCGTAAAAACATGATATGCGTATCCAAGCAGAAGATGAGCATATAGGATATCACGACGACGCCCGGCGCAACCGGCGGAATCGTAAAGACTCCGTCCATAAGCGCCAATATGCCTCAAGAACACCTCATCATCGCTTTCGGGAAAAGCCGAATGGTCAAGAACAAACGCATGCCATCCGGAATCCATTTCAAGAGAACAGCTGATGATAATCCGCCTTTATCTCCGTAAACTGCTGTTTGCCGCTTATTATTCTCACAAACCTCTCATCCTCCGGCGGCGCCATGCCGAGAATGTCCTGTATCACATCGCTGAACTTCACAGGAGAAGCCGTGGAGACGGCAATCACATCATCATCATCGGAGAAACGTTTCTCCATAGCGTATACCGAACAAGCCGTATGCGGGCATATGAATGCGGAATGCGCATCATAATATGATTTGATGGCGGATCTTATCTCGTCATCGGAAACGCACATGGCATCCACATTCCTACGGAATTCCTCAATGCTCGGGAACATGAACATCAGCCTTTCCATATTGCTGGGATTCCCGACATCCATGGCGTTAGCCAGAGTTTTTATGGTCTTGTGACCCTTGTATTCGCCAGTATTCAGATAATCAACAATGCTATGGTTGGAATTACACGCCAAAAACAGCTTCTCTATCGGAGCGCCCATGAGCATGGCATAATAAGCGGCCGTCACATTTCCGGCATTTCCGGTCGGAACTATTATCACAGGCTTCCTCTTCCTGTCCTTATGAAATTTCAAAGACGCATAGAAATAATAAGTCATCTGAGGAATGAGCCGCGCTATGTTAATGCTGTTCGCGGATGAGAAATCATATCTTCCATTGAGTTCGGCATCCATGAACGCTTCCTTGACCATACGCTGGCAATCGTCAAACGTGCCCTCGACCTGATATGTATTCACATTTCCGGAAAACGCGCAAAGCTGGGCTTTCTGCCTTTGGGACACCATGCCCTTGGGGAACAATATTTTCACATCAATCGACTTTTTGCCCAAAAACGCGCTTCCCACAGCAGATCCGGTATCACCGCTTGTAGCCACGAGAATAAGCTTGCGCTCGCCCCTGTTCTGAAGGATGGATTCCATGCTTTCCGCCAGAAACCTGGCGCCAAAATCCTTGAATGCGAACGTCGGTCCCCAAAACAGCTCAAGAATCGCATGCCTGTCGTTCTTCTCGTCATATGCAAGCCTTATTGGAAAATCAAATGCCCTCTCGCATATCCCCTTCAAATCCTTTTCCAGGATATCACCCTCCGCAAACGGAGCGATGAGCTGACATGCCAATTTCGAATACGGATCCCGATCCGGATCATAATCAAGCCTGCTTATATCAATCTTAGGCAAGGAAACGGGGACATAAAGACCGCCGTCATCAGCGAGACCCTTCATTATCGCCTCGCTGAATGCCAATTCCTTCTTATTGCCTCTGGTGCTGATGAATTTCATTTGCCACTCCTGATGAATTAGACGAGACTTTTTCAAAAAACGCTCCAACCAAAAACAGGCTTCGCGTCATTTCGAAATGAATTTTGAAAAAACCTCAAACGAATAGCGGATCACCGCCTAATATGATACGCCCAAAAAGCTGCACAACTTGAGGAGATCCGCAAACACGCCGCCCGCTGTCACCTCCAATCCCGCGCCCGGACCCTTCACGACCAACGGCCCCTTATCATATCTTTTCGTATGAAACACGAAAACATTGTCAGTTCCCTTTGTTTGAGCGAAAACATGATCCTTATCATACGATGCAAGTTGAACGGAACATGATCCGTCCGCGCCGACTTCAGCGGTATATCTCAGCACTTTTCCTTCCTTCACGGCCTTGTCATAAAGCTTTTTCACCTTATCATCAATTTCGGAAATACGCTTTACGAACTCCTCATACGGAACGCTTTTGAGGCTTTCGGGAATAAGCGATTCGACATCAAGCCTTTTAAGCTCCGCAGACGAACCCAGCTCCCGTGACAATATTATGGCCTTTCTAGCGACATCCATTCCGCTGAGATCCTCCCTCGGATCCGGCTCGGTATACCCCATCTCCTTAGCTTTGAGGACAAGCTTCGAAAACGGAACCTTTCCATCGTATTCGGAGAAAAGGTACGCCAGAGTCCCGGAAACTATTCCGGAAATCCCTTTTATCTCATCTCCGGTCTTTATGAGATCGTTCAATGTGGAAATCACCGGAAGCCCAGCCCCGACAGTGGTTTCGCGAAGATACATGCAATTGTTCTTCTTAGCGGTTTCCATCATTTCGCTATAATACTTGTAATCGGTCACTCCGCCTTTCTTATTGGGAGTGACGATATGTATGCCCCTTTCAAACCACTCCACATATCTCAATGGCAGGCTTTCGGAAGCGGTGCAATCCACAATCAACGTGTGCGGATACGCATCGTTGTCTATGAAATCAACCATGCCGTCAACATCCAGCGCAACGGCGTTTTTCTCGAATTCCTTTCTCCAATCGGACAGATCCACGCCTACGTTGGAAAGAAGCATCCTCTTGCTGTTCGCTATGGCGCGGACGCGAATGTCTATGCCCTTCCTGTTAAGCTCATCCTCCTGTCCTGCAATCTGGGAAAGAAGCTCTCCTCCGACATTTCCAGCGCCGAATATTCCCATTGAAATCGTAACCTTGGAGAGACAGAATGAAGCGTTCAGCCCTGAAAGCGCCTTTTTGATGTCATTTGTCCTGATGACAGCGCAAAGGCTGTTGTCGCCCCTTGTAAGCGTAGACAGCTTGATAGTCACATTAAACGATGAGAACGCGGAATAGAACGCGCTTACGAATACCGGCGAGTCGGTTATGCTGTCTCCTACCGCAGCAATAATCGCATTATTGTTGTCAATCTTAACGGGTTCGCACATTTCCGAAAGAATCTGATCTTCGAAAGCCTTGTTTATGCTCATGGCGGCCAAGCCCGCATCCTTGTCCTTTACAACAACGGATATGGCGGATTCGCTTGCGCCCTGCGCGATCATCAGAAACGACACTCCAGCATCAGAACAGGCATTCGCGAACTTGGTCATTGTGCCGCTGACGCCTTTGAATCCGATTCCCTCCAGGGTTATTATGCTCACTCCGCTTATCGCAGCGAAACCCTTCACTATCTTCTTCTGGGCTTTTTTCGAAGGTTTGGACGATATTATTATTCCGCCCTCCTCGCAAAAAGATTTCAAAGTCACTTTCACGCCTTGGTTGACAGCCTTGTATATTCCGGTTATATCCATCATCGGCGCGCCATAATACAAAAACGATTCCGCCTCCTCAAAGGAAAGCTCCTCGATCACATAGGCATCCGGAACTATGCTGGTGCTGACATTCCTGAGAAGAGGATACGAGGAATATACGATAACGCTATCCGGCTTGACATGCGCGCAAATCATGCTTGCAGCGGCTCTGGATTCCTTAGTAAGCTCCTTCTCTTCTGACTTGACGAGAACTATGTCGCTTTTCACGCTGCTGCCAAAATATTCGCTTATGGTTGTAACGCCGAACGTGCGCTTCCTTTTTTCAGCTTCCGCGCGAACAGCTTCAAGATTTTCATCGGATATATCCAACGCCACCAATATGATATCGCATCCGGAATCAAATTCCTTGAAAAAATATTTGGGGAAATCCACCCTTTCGGCTTTCCCCTTTTCTATTAGAATCAATGTAGTCATAGTCTCACCATTGCCAAATCGCTCTCCGAAGAATTCCATAAAAATCCCAAAGAGGCTTTTCGGACATTATACAACATTCACAAAGGTTTTTCCAAAAGGAATATCATACCGATGACAGCGTATGCGGCTTCAATTCGGATGCAATGGCCCTCGCAGCATCTTTCAGAGTCCCGATATTGTCGGAATTGTTTTCAACAGTCCTCCAAACCCTGTGTCCTATCCTTTCCACATTAGCGCTGAAAAAGGCGCGCTGCAGTTCGTCTCTAGTATCAAAATCGGATTCGCATCCGCCCCTTGCAATAAATCTGCGCCTGCGCATCTCCCTATCGGCTTCGACAAGAACCACCTTGTCCGCATGCCTTTCAAATCCAGCCTGAAACAACAGCGGCGCATCAAGGACAATCACATTGCGACCGCGCTTCCTTTCCGCCTTGAGCACGCTCTTGAATTCATCTGCGCACTTGCTCCAAATATATTGCTCGTATTTTTCCCTTAAAGCGGCATTTCCGAAAATATAATCGGATATGAACCTCTTCTTTTCCTGAAGAATGTCAATCACCAAAGAAAACCCGAACACATCCTTCATGTCATCCTTTCGGATTATCTCCGCGCAAACGCTGTCGCAATCAAACAGATAACCGGACAGCTCATCCCTCAGCATGCGGGCGAATGCGGACTTTCCCGATCCGATCAATCCCGCCACTGCTATTGTTTTCATATCAAAGTCAAATCCGCCTCAGCCTTCCTTCGAGAAAACCACGGTCTTATTCCTGCAAACGATTATACGATGTTCCAAATGCGCGGCGACCGCCCTCATCAGCGTGCGTTTTTCCACATCCTTGCCCATTTCCCTGAGAAGAGCCGGACCGGCTTCATGGTTCACCCTGACAGTATCCTGCTCTATTATCGGTCCCTGATCAAGATCCTCGGAAGCGTAATGCGCGCTAGCGCCGATTATCTTAACGCCTCTATTATACGCCTGAAGATACGGGTTGGCGCCCTGGAACGCCGGCAGGAATCCATGGTGTATGTTTATTATCCTGTTCCTGTACTCTTCTATGAAATCCGGTGTGAGTATCTGCATGTATCTTGCAAGTATCACCAAATCAATCTTTTCCTGCTTCAGCAATGAGATTATCTTGCGCTCTTGGGAAACCTTGTCCTTATCGATTATCGGAAAATAATGAAACGGAATGTCGAATTTATCAGCCACGTTCCTGAGCGTGTCGTGATTGGCAACGACCATTGATATCTCAGCGTTTGGAATATCGCCTTCCTCATAATGAGAGAGAATCTCATACAAGCAGTGGCTGGTCTTGCTCACCAAAACGGCGACCTTTTCCTTCTGCCCTGCAAAATGAATCTCACATGAAAAGCCTTCCTTTACCGAAAACAAGCCGAACTCCTTCTCGAAATCGGATCTGTTGAAATCCCGGCTTTCCGTCTCCATCTCGATTCGCATGAAAAACATCATTGTCTCTTCATCCTGAAGCAGACATTGCTGACAATGCAGGACATTCATACCATTTTCATAACACCATGATGTGACTTTTGCTATTATCCCCTTCTTATCGGGGCAATGTATCAATATAACGATTCGTTCCTTGTCCATTCTATCATTCTATCACAATGCGAACATTCTATCAAAAAGATTTGGATATGTCCGAATACATTTATTCTGCCATATCCAGTCGTCGGATATGCGCCGCATATGCGCGCTTTGGGTCGCAAAGCCATTTGGATAGGCGCAAAGCCAAAGGTTTTTTCGAATCCTAAAAGAACGCCAAATCGGGTCTTGCAATATGCGCAAGCGACAATGCTGCCAAAAGAATCGAGATCTCAACGCCATTTTTCTCAGCAAAACCCGATGCATCGCAATCAGCAGCCGGCTTGCCGCCCCCAAGCCTCACAATGCGCAAACACAATTTGAAATAAAATGCGGAAAGGAAAAGCGATGAGATTGAGACCAGAATATCACCCATGAAGTTCACAGAAGGCGGAAAAGGATTGAAAAATGTCAGGAATGCGATTGAAAGTCCGAAAGCGAAAAGGATCATGGAGATTCCGGGTTTCCTGAACATCGCTGCGGAAAGCAAACGCCTCATGCCCGCAATGCCCAAATACAAAAAGACAAAGAAGGAAAGCAGCAAATAAGCGGAACTGAAAAAATACAATATGTGCATCACAGCGGAAGCTTCGCCAATCCCCCGTCAGAGGTTTCCCTGTAATCGGAGTTGAGGCTCCTTCCGGTTTCCTTCAT
>CADBSO010000052.1 GCA_902797395.1 uncultured Spirochaetales bacterium | reverse complement strand
TTCATGGCATGATTCCTCCGCCATGAATGCTATCATATTTCCTCTCAAAAAACAATTCTCTAATTTCTAAAGTCGTTTGCTATAATACTATAATTACTTGAAGTGGGAACAAATCACGGAATAGCGACAGTTTTGAAAAAACTTCTTGTAATTTTGCATGGATGTGCTTATAATTTTTAGAAAAGGGGAGGTCCTGTGAAAAGCGATTGCAAAAGTATCGGGAATTGTGCCGCACGCATTGCATGCGGGCAGGGCAGGATGAATCTCTCTCTCTCTCTCTCTCTGATTGCTATTTAATAAAAATTCATAACATTTCAGTTTTGGATGTCGGCTTAATGCTTGGTCTTGTGAAAGGGCATATTGTGCTTCAACTCAAGGAGGCATGGCATTATGTCTGACAAAGCAGATCGCATTTGGGAGATACGCAAATATATCTATGACAAAGTGTATCAAGGCTATGAGCGTGAGATAAGCACGCTTTGGCAGCGATCTGTGTTTTTGGGTGCTTTCATTCTTGGCATTGCAACGGCTTATGGGACAATCTTCAGCAAGGCGTTGGAAAATGATATTTCGTTTACAGCGTTTTGGGGTGTTCAGATTTTGCTTTGCTTTATATCCCTTTTAGGGATAATTTTTTCTATTCTTTGGGTTTGCATGGCACGTGCTTCAAAAGCGAATCAAGAAGAGTTCGAGATGCGACTCACTGTTTTTGGAAGAGAATTTGAGATTTCTGCATTGAATTGTACGGAAAATTCTGATGATAATAGTTTTTTTAATAAGACGGGTACTCATCCAAATATACTCGGCGAAGTAGATTCCTTGAAGTTTAGTAAATACGCCAAATGGTGCCATGAAACCAATACAAGGTTTTTTTCAACAATTGGCGGGTCGTTCAGCGTCAGCAAGATTAATATAATTATAGGCTTTGTTTTTTTCTTCGTTTTTATACTTCTATTTTTGTTTCATGGAGTTACAGTTGGTTTGTGTGTTGGGATGCAGAACGCAGGCAGGATGGTGTTGGTGGCTATGTGTAGAATTGATGGAATCCAACTGGATTTACTGACAGAAGGCAATCAATCATTTTTTGAATACTCATGTTATGTATTCTCAAATATAAGCTGTTTTAGCGTGGCGTGTTCTATTGCATGCATTTTAATTGTTGTCGGGATTGGGGTGTGGCTTTTGTTGAAGAAGCTGTTATATTCTAATCATTTGAATCATAGAAAATGAGGCAGTTGGATGTGTGCAAAATATGTAGATTATGATTTCTTTGATAAAAATTGTAAAAGTTGCGAGTTTCATGATACCAGAGGCGATGGTTTTAAGCATTATTGCCAATATGAGAAAAGTAGCTGTAAGATTCTTACTTATAAGAGGCGAATAAAGTTTAAGAGCCATATGATAATTAAGTTTTGTAAGGAGAGAAATTCAGTCATGGAGTGTGTTAATTTGAGGAAGACTATTGATGAAACCCTCACTAAGATAGGAAAGGTCGATTGGGGTAATACTTATGTTAGGTTCAATGATAAAGCCCAAAAAGGTGATGCTGAAAAAGGTAAGGCACTTCACGAAGAAGTGTTTATTGACGGCAGTGATTTGCGTGTTGCTTTGCACATTGGTGATGAGTATATGAAATATCGCTCTCATATTGATGCTTTGAAGCTTCAAATTGAATATTGGGGGCATTGCGGAGGTGAAGACAGGAAAGAGGCAAATTTTGTTTATGCCGATAAAGTGTCTGATTGGGATGATTCTGATGAAAAAGTCAAGGAAGCTGTTTTTATGATTGGTGTATTCCATAATATGGTTAAAGATATAATCGATCTTTTAAATCGGATTGTTTAGATTTGAAAAAACAGGAGGATTCTTATGAAAAAGTTTTTTGTTTTGGTTTGTGTTTTTGCTAGCGTAATGCTGGCCTTGGCTTCTTGTTCTACTGTGAAGACACATGGCTATTCGAATAATTTTGAGTTTGAGAGAGATGCGAGAAAGTGGATTGGAAAGTCTGGCGTAAATGAGATGAACGATTGTTTTTATGCTTCCGGCAGATCCCACTCCGATCAAAAAAGTTCATCGTCAAAAAAAGACAGTGCGGACATAAATGCAATGAAGAATTTGGCGGAATTGGTTGCAAATCAGATTAAAGCATCAGGTTCTGCAGAAAGAAAGTCTGATACTCCAAACTCAAACGAAAATGAATCTGAAAAGCTTTTTGGTCTTAAAAATGTCAGTCAGACAACAGATATGAGTAAGGTATATGAAAAATTTTATAGCAAAGTTGGTACTGAATCCGGAGTTTTTGTGAATGGTGCGGGGATACGAGAGAGCTATTTCGACAAGGAAGGGAATATAGATGGCGAGCCAGGAACATATTATTCGTGCGCTTATCTTCCTGTGGAGAATTTTATCGAATCTGCTACTCGTGCTCTGGAGATGGAAATGATCAAGGAAGGGTTTGCAGCGGAGAAAATGAGAATAGAGCTTGAAGAACTGCGCAGTCGTTTGAGAGCATCTGCAGATCGCATGAAACTAGGAGAAAATACTTCTGATTTGTACAAGAAAGAATAAGATTCTGTGTTCTGATTTTGCTGCCGATGACTTAAAAGCACTAGAGTTTGAGGCGGCAAAGTGTTCGTTTTAGGCGGATTGAATTTGATTTATGATCGGTTCAAATAAATTTGCTGTTTTATTTGTTCTATTGCTTTTTCTTTGTTCGGTGGCATATACCGGTGATTTGATTTTTTGGGGCTATGGGGATAATGAGGATCTGGCCAAGCATAGAGCCGAAGATGAACTGTTTAGCAGTTTGGTAAACAAAGACTATTCTAGTGGTGGTAGTAGTGAACGCATAGCTGATACTAGGTTGGGCGAATACGAATCTATTGCGAATACATCATACAATGGGGTCTATTCAGTAACCTTACCTTCCGAATTGAGGGATTTGCTAGTTTATGGCCCTTTTATTGAAACGGATGAATCTGAGAAGTATTTTGGTGCCGGAAAGATCAGCATAACGGTGAAAGATAATTTAAATACCGTAAGTTCTATTAAGAAAATTTTGAGATCATATATGAATGAAATTCATGGATATGATTTTGATGGGAATAGCAATGCGGACTATATTTGCGAGGTGTATGACTGGTTTTTGATTGGTTCAAAATTGCTAGAAAAGATGAGGCATGATCGACAGGATTTATTCAATAACAGTGGTTTGAGCGGTCCTGTATCTTTGGAAATGATAGAAGAATATAATAGCCCAGCTCCAAAATTGAGAGATTATGCAGAAAGGCGAATTAAACCTTTATGGAACGATTATACCAAGAAGAAAAACAAGAAAGTTAAAGATCGGATTGATAAATTGACAAAAGAGCAGCAGGATAAATATGAAGCCAAGCAACGCCGTCTTGCATTCATACGCAATCAAGCAGTTCTTTTAGGTCTTGATTTCGGTGTAAGTCCTGGACCGCGCCTGTCTTATGATAATTTTTTCGACTACAATGGTGCATGTTTTTATTTGACTCCTAGAATCGATTTGCTGATTTACAATCATGCTTTGGTAGGGTTTCGTCCGGAGTTTTCTTTTTGGGTTTCTGATGGCACTAGAGTAGTGAAGTGCTGTTTTTATGGCGAGGTTGGCGCTGGGATGCATTTTCTTGGCGGAAAGCTGTTTGCTTCGATTAATGTTTTGCTTGGTGCAGAGGACGGGAGATTTGCTCCGATAGTTAGTTTGGAGTCTATGTATGAGGTGGCGAAAAATGTTCATATTGATGTGAGCCTGGGTTTGAAGTGCTCTTATGATATGATAACTTCGCCTATATTGAAGATCGGAGCGGCATACGAGTTCAAGTATGGTAAATAAAATCTGTATTATATTTTTATTTTTAGCTGTGTTCTGTTCTTGCTCGGTTAACTTGTATAAAACCGATACTAAGTTAAAAAATCCTATTATAAACAAGAGGCGGGAAGACAGATTTTTTACTATAAGCGGATTGGATGGTGCGGTGATAAGATATACCACGAATGGAAGAGTACCCGATAATAAATCTGAAAAATATACCGGAGGAGAAATATCTGTAAATCCCGGGACGGTTATAAAAGCCAAGGCTTTCAAGAGAGGGTGGATTGACTCGGGTATTAGTGAAAAAAACGTCGAACTTGATTTAAAACTTAATTCAGCATACTTTGCAAATAAAAAACGTTCGGTTGTTTTAAAAACCAATTATAACAATGGAATAATTGAATATTATTTTGATGGGAATAAGGATGCAAGAAAAACGATTGAGGATGAAAATGATGATGGTGAATTTGAAATACTTGATGTGAGTTCAAATGGCAAGGGGATTGCTGCAGGAACTTTAATAGAGGGATTTATATACTCCAATGATAATAATCCGAGATTGCCATTTAGTTATAAAGTGGATAGCAATCCTCAAATATGCGATCTTAGTAAAAATGAGCTTGGGGATGATCCTGACAACAACACGAGGGTTCGATTTGCCTGTTCCGTAAACGGTGTGGAATACAAATATACTTATGGAAGCGGGGATCATGATAGGCCTAGCGATGAAAACTTGAATACGTTTTCATGTATTGGAGACGATGAGGTTCTCGTTCCAAAAGGCATTATTTTGCAGGTGTTTGGCAGAAAACAAGGCTATGACGATAGTGAAATAAGGAAATTTGAAATTGGCTTCAATCTTCGCAAATATGGAGAGCAGTATCATGGTTATAGGAAAAGAGAAGTCGTATTGACATGCGATGCTGCTGGGGATGCGAAAATATATTATACCATTGATGGATCTGAGCCTACTGAAAAATCCGGATTGCTATATGATAGGGAAAAAAATTATTTGGTCTGCGACTCCAATGCAAGGATTAGGGCTGTCGCATTCAAGAACGGTATCCAGTCAAACCTTATTGATGAAGATGCGGGATCGAACTCTGAAGTTTCAAAAGCTGATATTGGATTTGATTACATCGGCGGTGGCAAATGGAGAATAGCACTCAGATCCGATACCCCGAATGCGGATATCAGATATACGATCGATGGGTCTGAGCCAACTTTGGCATCAGCTAGGTATGTGGACGAATTTGAGGTGAACAAGGGGGTGGTAGTTAAGGCGAGAGCTTATAAGGATGGTTATGATTATTCTGACATCAGCACGGTTGGTGATGAAATAAAATCTAATCCAGTTGCAGAATATAAGGTGAATTATTATCATCAGAATTTACAAGACGATGATTATAGTTTGCATGAATCGAAATCTTTCATGTCTGAGGCGGATGTCGAGGTTTCTGAGGACAGAAGAAAAGAATACGATGGCTTTGTAATGCCTGAGCTGAAAAAGATTATTCCTAAGTTTGATGAAATTGTAGAAATATCATACTTCTACAACCGTAAGAAAAGTGAAGTTAACTTCGTTTGTAACAACGGGAATCCTGATGAGAAGCTTTTGATTAAGATCGGAGCGGACGAGTCGCTTATGCCGGCACCCGTATTTGAAGGCCATTTGTTTGGCGGGTGGTTTTCTGACATTGATTTGACCAAACCTATAAGCGAAGTAAAGGAAGATGTGAATATTGCTTATGCTTGGTGGAGTGATGAGACGAAACCTTTTGATTTCACCTATGATCGCCCTGATGAAGCTTCTGCACTGATAAAAAAGTATAAAGGAATATCTGAGAAAGTTGTCGTTCCTGAGTATATAGGTGGGGCGATAGTGAATACTATTTTGGAAAACGCTTTTGATGGATGCATTAGCATTACGGATTTACAAATTCCAAAAGGGGTGAAAAACATAGCCATAGGAGCATTCAATGGATGCAACAGTCTGAAGAATCTTGTGGTGCCGTATGCGGGTTGCAAGCGATCGGAATCGGTAGTTTATCCTTTTGGCTGTTTTTTCGGAATGGGAAGATCCAAGTCAGTTGATGGGAGGAATTGCGCACCACAGTATTATAGGGGTAATGGAAGAGGGCTGA
>CADBSO010000051.1 GCA_902797395.1 uncultured Spirochaetales bacterium | reverse complement strand
GTCGCAAAGCCATTTGGATAGGCATACAACGTAATCGCGGATGCGCAGCAACGCAAGATACGAAGCCTTATCCTGCATTAGGCTTTCCGCCCCAAAGCGCGCCTCTCCAGCGCCTCTCCGGCTCTGCGGCTCTGTCCTATCAGTCAGACTTTCGGACATAGCCAAGGATTTTAAGACTGTTGACTGCGGCGGCGGAGTCGCTTATGAGCGCTTCTAAAAACCTTGGAGCTCGAATTCGCCGTATGCTTTTTTGATCTTGGAAAATCTTGTAGCTTCCGATTGGCTTTTGGCTGTTTTTGAAAATCCCGCTTGTGATGCTATAATCTATTTTCAGGTGTTTCCGGACAGCAGGTCTTAAAGCATCTTTGAGTTTTCGGAAGCGCTTTTGAAGAAAGTCGCAATCGTGATGCTATTAATCATTCGGGCCGTTTTCAAGCGGCATGCAAGGAGGAATGTCTTATGGGTTTGATAAAAGCGCTGGTGGGAAGCGCCAGCTCAATGCTTGGTGATCAATGGAAGGAATATTTTTATTGTGAGGCGATACCGAGCGATACGATAGTCGTGAAAGGCGAGAAGCGCATAAGCGGGCGCAGTTCGAATACCAAAGGCACGGACAACGTAATTTCGAATGGTTCCGGGATAGCTGTTGCGGATGGCCAATGCATGATAATCGTCGATCAGGGCAAGGTTGTTGATCTTTGTTCCGATCCGGGTCTTTATACATTCGACAAATCCTCGGAGCCATCGATTTTCTCATCAGGTTTGGGCAAAGGCATACTTGATTCCTTCAAGACAATAGGAAAAAGGTTCACATATGGCGGAGATGCCGCAAGTGATCAGAGGGTGTATTATTTCAATACGAAAGAGCTTACCGACAATAAGTTCGGAACTCAGAACCCTATTCCATTCAGAGCGGTCGACTCTAAAATCGGCTTGGATTTGGATGTCTCGATAAGATGCGCTGGCGTGTATTCGTATCGCGTGACGGATCCTTTGAAATTCTATGCCAATGTTTGCGGCAATGTCTCGTCGTCTTTTAAGAGAGGTGAGATAGACGCTCAGCTGAAAGCGGAGTTCATATCCGCATTGCAGCCTGCGTTCGGCCGGCTTTCACAGCTTGAGTTGCGTCCCAATCAGATACCGTTGCATACGGCTGATCTTGAAAAGGCTCTTAATGAGTCGCTCTCGCAGAAGTGGGGCGATATGAGAGGCGTGGAGGTTTCATCTGTCGCGATAATATCATTGACGCTTCCGGATGAGGATGCGGACATGATTAAGAAGGTTCAGAAAGCGGCGATTTTGCGCGATCCTCTCATGGCGGCCGCAAGCATGACCGAGGCTCATAACACGGCAATTCAGAATGCCGCATCCAACGCCGCCGGAGCCATGAACGGCTTTGTCGGAATGGGCATGGCTGGAAATATGAGCGGCATGGGCGGCCTTGGAGGCATACAGTCCTTGTATCAGATGGGTGCGGCTCAGGGTCAGCAGGCGGCGTCCGGACAGCAATACGGCCAGCAGGCTTCGCAGGCTCAGCCGCAGCAATTTCAGCAGTCAGCGCCGGTACAGCCTTCGGCGTCTGCGACGTCTGCCGGTTGGAAATGTTCGTGCGGAGCGGTGAACACCGGCAAGTTCTGTCCGGAATGCGGAAGCCGTCGTCCTCCGCAGGAATTTCGCTGTGACAAGTGCGGTTGGAAGCCTTCGGATCCTTCCAAGCTGCCTAAGTTCTGCCCTGAGTGCGGTGATAAGTTTGATGACAATGACATAGTGGGGTGAGCGTATGCCGGATGATGTCAGCCATTATAAATGTCCGGTATGCGGGGCGCCTGTAAGCCATGTTCCCGGCAGCAGTCTGATGCATTGCGATTATTGCGGATCGGATAGTCCTGTTTCGTCTTTTGCCGAATCGCAGGATAAGAAAGGATATGATTGGAAGGACGGGGAGGCGGCTAAGGTTTCAGCGTCAGGCGGCCGCGAGTATGTCTGCAAATCCTGTGGCGCTTCCATACAATCTTTCGATGACACTTTCACTACCTCGTGTCCGTATTGTGGAAACAATGTTTCTGTTCACGAGGAGACCGAAGGGGGCGTCAGGCCCAATCTTATAGTTCCGTTTGACTTGAAGGAAGATGAGATAAGGAGCAGGATATCGGATTTTCTCAAGGGCAAGAAACTTTTGCCGTCGGGTTTCGCATCGGCGGCGAAATCCGGAGAGCTAAAGGGGGTGTATGTTCCGTTTTGGCTTTTCGATTGCTCTGCTGATGGCAGCGTGTTCTTGCATGCGGAAAAAGAGACTTCCGAGACCAGAACGGTTCCGGCAGAGCGCAGACCATCATCATCGGCATCATCCGCGCATGGTCCTGCCAATCAGGTTGGTCCGTCAAGTCAGGCAAGGCAGCAAACCGTTACAAAGATTCTTCACTATCGGTTGGAAAGGGAAGGGCATTTTGATTTTTCCAGATTGCCGGTTGACGCAAGCAAGCATTTTGACGATGATGCCATGGATGCTCTTGAGCCGTATGATTATGGAAAGATAGCCGATTTTGATCCGTTGTATTTCGCCGGTTGTCTGGCGGAGAAGTTCACTTCCACTCCTGACGAGGAAACCTCAAGGACATATTCCAAGGTCAAGGAAGGGGTGTTCGATTACTTCAAGAGCAAGGAAACCGGATATTCTAGCATATCCATTGAGAAGGATGACATGAAAATAGAAACCAGCGATGTGAAATATACCATGCTTCCTGTTTATGCGTTGAATTTTTCGTTCAAAGGTGAAAAGCATCAGATCTATGCGAATGGTCAAACGGGTCGGATTGCGGCTGATCTTCCAGTTGATGCGGGCAAGTCGTGGAAATATGCGCTGCTGACGTTCTTTCCTGTATTCGCTCTCGCATTTATGATTTGCCTGTTCATATAAGGAGGTTCGTTATGATTGAAAGGTTGTCAGCCAATTATCCGTTTATCATAGGGGCCTTCGTTTTCGCGGCATTTGTCGCGCTTATTGTGTGGCTGTCATTGCGTTCGCAAATGAAGCTTGCCAAGGTCAGCAAGATAAATATGTCTTATATTGACAACAGCAAGGTGAAAATTCGCAAGAGCAAGGATGTGTTTCTTTATGAGGAGACAAAGGACAGCAGGAACGGATAGGCGACAAGATGTTGTGGGCGCTTCTAAAAACCTCGGAGTCCGAGCCTGCCAGACGCCTTTCCGTCCATAAAATCGGCAAAAAGCCTCGAGAACGGTCAGTATTCATGTTTTCCTTTTCTTCTCGGAAAGGAAAACTACCGTTTTTCTGTCTCGGAAATTCGCAGGCATTTTCAAACAGCAGGTTTTCAGAAGCGCCCTAAAATAATGTTTTGCAAGAGTTTCGCAATGAGTTTCATGATACGACATTTGGAGACGATTCTGATACCGCGGAGTGCGTGATACGCGCTTATAAGGCTAGCGGGATTCCATTTGTTGTGATATTTGATGAATATGATGTGACGTCCTGCATAGCGCTTGCTTACATTACCGTCATCCTTCCGATAATCCGTGAGAAAGCTCAAAGCAAGCTTAATAATTTTCGGGAGATAACCTTCCTGGAGCCGTTCAGGTATGCTCCGTTCACGGGCTTCACATCGGATGAAGTCCGGTTCTTGTGCGGAAAATACGGCATGGACTTTGAGGAGTGCAAATCATGGTATGACTGGTATGCTGTTGAGGGGATTGACATCTATGCTCCGAATTCCATGGTGTCAGCGATGCAGAATGGCAGGTTCAGGGGTTATTGGGGCCAGACCTCCACATATAGGGCGGTGAAGGACCTCATAGGGCTTGATATGGTAGGCATGAAGGATGATGTGTTCACATACATCTGTCATCTTGGATACCTCTTGCATATGATATTGAAACGGGGACATGCCGCATTCCGAATAACGAGGTCAGGGCGGAATGGGTGAATTCCATAGATGAGAACGCTGATTATGCATCTTTGATGGGGATGATAAGTGGCTCGGAAGAGCTTTTGAGGTCTGCGTGGGCCATGGATTGCAAGGCGCTTTCCGAGGTTCTTGAGAAGTCCCATGAGCGTCTTACGAGCAGCCTTCCCTATAATAATGAGCAGTCCCTTCAGTCCGCCAATGATTGGCGTTCTTTTATGCCAATGCATTCTATACTGTAGCTTTGGAATGCCCTTCAGGCAAGGGTTATGCCGACATAGCATTCATCCATTGTAAGCCTAATATACCTGCAATGCTCGTTGAGCTTAAGGTGAAGGATACTGTCAATACGGCACTCGATCAGATCAGAGAGAAGCGCTACTTCGCAGGACTTGAGAAGTATCGGGGAAACACGCTTCTGATGGGCATAAGCTACGATAGGAAGACCAAGAAGCACGAGCGCGCAATAGAAAGAGCGTAGTGCAATTGCGGTGTTTCTGAAAATCCTATAATGCTATTTTGTTTGCTTGGTGCTCGGAGCCGATTGATGCGGTCGGCTGGCAAGGACCGGGACGCACGGGTTCGCGGAATTCCTGCGGTTCGAGGCGAAGGGATTTGGCTGTCAGCCGTATTATGCAGGATGCGAGCAAGCCAAGACAATACTTTGTGTATGGCTTGGCGCTCGG
>CADBSO010000050.1 GCA_902797395.1 uncultured Spirochaetales bacterium | reverse complement strand
TCCAAATGGCTTTGCGACCCAAAGCGCGCATATGCGGCGCATATCCGGCGATTGGATATGGCAGAATAAATGATCAGTCATTTATTTGGACATAGCCAAAATCTTTTTTCGTGTATTGAGGCAAGCAAGGGCAGTGTTTATAAGCTGGCGCTTTCGTTTGCCATATGGGAGGAAATATGACCAAAGACATGATAAGTCTCATGGAACAGCAGATCAACAAGGAATTGTATTCCGCATACCTTTATTATGATATCGCCGAGTATTATCGCTCGAAGGGGTTGGATGGGCTTCATGCTCACTTCGAGGCGCAGGCTAGGGAGGAGATCGAGCATGCCGAGAAGTTCTCGGAATATTTGCACGACATGGAAGTTTCTTTCAAGCTTCTTCCGATTGAAGCGCCGAACAACAATTTTAAGGATCTCAGGGAGCCTCTTGCTCTGCAGCTTGAACATGAGAAATATGTTACAAGTCTCATATTGAAGATTGTGGATCAGGCTGATAAGGATGGCGATCGCCGGACAGCGAATTTTGCGGACTGGTTTGTGACCGAGCAGCTTGAAGAGGAAAAGCATTCCAAGGAGATGCTTGGCAAATATGACCTTTACGCCAAAGACGGAGGTCTCGGCCTTTTCCAATACGATAAGCAGTATTTGAAATGAAAACCATGAATGCATCGGATATTCCGCTTGTGGTAAGCCGTCGGGATAGTTGCGATGCTTAAGAAGATTTGCATCATGCTTGCGGTATTCCTTTTTGCTGCCGCAAGCGTTTGCTCCGCCACGCTCGAGGAAAAGCTGAAATCGTATTTCACGGGTTGGTGGATGGATCGTGATTATCCTTTTCATCTGAGGGCGAAGTTTTCGAATGGGGTGATAGCCGATGCCTATATAAGCAAGTTTGAGACAAAGGACGAGTCTGCTCCGTTTGGAAGGGGAACGATTTCGGGCGGCGAACACACATATATAGCATTGGCGGTATATGATAAGCAATCGAATGTCATTCGCATTGACGGGAAAAACAGCGAAAGATATGAGAATTTTCCAGAAGAGCTGTTTTCAAAGTTCTACGGATGCACGGATAAGGAATGGAAATCAAAGGGCCTTGATGACAAAAGGCTTAGCGCGGATGCCGCAAAATCATTGCTTTATTGCTATCAGATCGATTATGGCTATGTTTCGGATGACAATATGCTTCGGTTGTATGATTTTCCGTCGAATTGCATAGTGTTTGACAAGTCGATATCCATGCCGTTGGTTGATTCGAGAATAAATGTCTATTACAACGAGGAAACAGACGAATTCAGCTATCAGATGAAAAATGTCAGGAACTTGCAGGAGCCTATAGAGGACTGGAACGGTCTGACTCAATGGCACTTGCTGAAAGATGGCAGCTACATATTGTCGAAAAGCCAAGGCCGTCTGGTTTTTCCTTCTTCTTTTTACAATTATGTGTCGGCCGGCAGAAAAATGCGGGGCGGAGGGGTTCCGTTCTTTGAAATAGGGACTGATAATTTCAGGATGAACAGCGAAGGCTCGGATTACGAACTGGATCTTAGCAACAACATGGAGATAGTCGGGTTGAGTCTGAAGCGCATCCGACGGCTTTGATATTTTTCGCATTGCATTCCAAAAAGTATTAAATTTCAAGAAGTTTTCGCAATACGATGTTCGAATAGTCTTCGCATCGTTTAAGGTGGTTTTTAAAAAAATCCTTAAGTGTTAATTTCACTTGCGAATCCTCTAATAATATTATTGAAGGGCACTTCTAAAGCTTCAGAGTTTGAATCTGTTGGATGTTAAAAGCCTTGGAAATCCGTATGCATCCTTGAACAGCAGGTTTTCGGAAGCGCCTGAAAAAAAATGACTATGTCCGAAAGTTTGACTGATAGGACGTAGCCAAACAAATATGACGGTGTAGCAAAGGGGGATCAATATGGCTGAAACAAGCGGATCGGGAAACGGAATCATGTCGGAATGGCTTGCATCCGAGAGCAATTATCAGTTGGCATCGCTGGATGCTACAACGGCAATCGT
Organism: uncultured Spirochaetales bacterium; assembly: GCA_902797395.1. Taxonomy (GTDB): domain Bacteria; phylum Spirochaetota; class Spirochaetia; order Sphaerochaetales; family Sphaerochaetaceae; genus UBA9848. The sequence goes on along the minus strand of CADBSO010000050.1, from coordinate 10,188 downwards.
GTGCGGCATAGTATCATTGCTTGGCAACAATGCGCATGAGCAGAGGCAATTGGAGGCGATGAGGATAAAGGCGGAATATGAGGAAACTCTTGCAAGAATAGAAGCCGATAGGGAGGTCGAGAAGGTCAGGCTTAGGGAAAAGCGCCTTGCAGTTGAGAAAATCGTTGATTCCTTGCTTTCCGCCTATAACGGAAAACTGGAGGCTATGGAGCGGGCAAGAGCGCAATGCGACAGTTTTTTTCGCGATCAGATAAGCGGTGTCGATGTTCTGATTAACAAGTTGCTTATCGAAAGGAACAATTCCGGATTGACGGATTATGCGTTGCTGGCATCGATTGCCAACAGGCTGATAGAAAGCAAGGAGAGATTCGTTTCCGAATATAAGGAGATGATGATCGATTTCAATTATAAGATCCAATGTATGGAGCTTAAGATGGATAATGCTTGCGCTTTGAAACTTATCAATATGGAGGGCTGATTATGTCTTGGGACTCTTTTTTGAAAAACTTGAATTCTATTTATGAAACCCCTAGGGAGCGGAGAAAACGGGAAAGACGCGAGCGGAAAGAGGAAAGGCGTCGTGAGAAGCTCGAATTGAAGGAGAAGCGCGAAAGGCATGAGCTTGAGCTGCGCGAGCAGGAAACAGCGCAGCAGAGATACATTGCCGAGCAGAAGAGGCAGGATAATATTTGTCAGCAGCAGGAATATGCTCGCAAGCAGGAGGCTCGCCTTGACGATGAGAGGCGCCGCGAGGCTGCGGATGAGGCGAAGAGAAGGAACAGGGAATCGCTGTTCAGATTGGTTAGCGAGCTGAAGGCTGGAGTTGCCAAGGTTCAGGATGCTATCGACTCTGGTAATGACAAGATAGGGAACGCTGTGATAATGAGCCTCATTGATGAGCCGATTGACAGGATCTCAAGGTTCTCCGATAAGGCGATTGTGACGGAATATAGGGATGTTTTTAGAAAACAGCAGAGGCTTCTGAAGCTTTGCGCTGACGGCATCGGACAGAATCCGCCGTTGAAACAGAGGATATGCGACTGTGCGTCGGCGCTGGATGCGCTTGTCGGTTAGCCATGATGATACGGTCGTTCGGTTTGCTTTTCGAGGTTCTTTGATTTGGATGGCGAACAGCATGAAGGAAGGAGTTTTGAAGAAACCTCTTTTAATCATTGGTCTGTGGAAAATCCGCTCGCTTTGGTGTATAATCCTTTCCAATGAAGAAGATTGATACGGGAAATTCATCATTTGAAAAGCTCGTGACAAGCGGGAACATATATGTCGATAAAACGAGGTTTGTCTATGAGCTTTTAACCGATGGCGGAACGTATTATTTCCTTTCGCGGCCTAGGCGTTTCGGAAAGACATTGGCGGTCAACACTTTTGAGGCCGTATTCAATGCGAGGCGCGAGCTGTTCAGAGGCCTTTATATCGATTCGGTCGGTTACGAATGGCCGAAGCATCCCGTGCTTCATTTTGATTTTTCCAAGGCAGAGACTAAATCCGCTGGCGAATTCTCCAACTGGCTGAAATGGGAAATGGCTAGGATTGGCGAGAAATACGGGTTCGCGGTTAATAGGGAAATGGGCGTGAAGAGCAACTTGGACGCTTTGATTTCCACTGCTGCGAACAGGGAAGGCATGAAGGCTGTCGTTTTGGTTGATGAATATGACAAGCCCCTTTCCGACAATATCAGAAACACAAATGTCGAAGAGATCAGAGAGGTTGTCAGGGAATTTTTCGAGGTCATCAAAGCTGCCTGCAACGACTTGCGTTTTGTTTTCATAACCGGCGTTACGAGATACGCCAAGGTCAGCATTTTCTCATCAATGAACAATCTGAATGACATTTCCATGGACAGGCGCTATGCCGCCATGTTCGGGTATGCTCAAAGCGAGCTTGAAACGGAATTCGATGAGCATATAAGGCTTGGTGTTGCCGCTACAGGAATGACGAGAAGCGCATATATGGGTAAGCTGAAGGGGATGTATGACGGATACAGGTTTTCCGATGCTCCTGAAACCGTGTATAATCCTGTTTCCGTCGGATCGTTTTTCTCTAAGGGAGGCAGTGATTTTGTCACATATTGGACGGATACCGGCGGGAATGCCCAGCTGATCGTGGATATGGCGAGGCATGTGAACTTCGATATCTCCAAGGATCTTGCGGAACCGGTTACCAGGCAGATCGTTTCGGGATATGACATAATCGATATGACGCGGGATGGGGCTGATGTTCGACTACTGAAGTCCTTGCTTTATCAGTCCGGATATCTGACAATCTCGAAGGTCATGCCGGGAGGCCATTCCTATGTCCTTGATTTTCCGAATGCAGAGGTCAGGGAGGGTTTTGCCGCAAGGCTTCTCGCCGTTTATGCGGGGGATGAGGCCCAGAGAAGCTTTTCGAGCAAAACGCGGAATACTTCGGAATGGAAGAAGATTGTCTTGTGATGGGGCTGTGGGTCGTTCTTGATGTGATTTGTTCGAAGGCACTTGCATGATTGGAAATAACGAATAAACTTATATTCGTGCTGCTTGAGTAATCTTAAGTGAGCCGTCATTTATTTGCGCGAAAATGCAATGGTTGACCTGCTGAAATATATAAGATTTGTTTCAGGCTCAAATGACGGCCAGCATGAAGGAATATGCCGTTCATGAAAAAAACTGATATATGCCTATCTGATGCTGATATTAAGCTGTTAAAAAAAGGGTCTGGTTATTTTTTTGAAGATGGCAATGAGAAAGCATCCGAAGAAATATTTAATGAACTTTATCGAAAGTATGGATGCAATGTCATGTTGCTTGATTGGTATTTGCCTGTTTTGTCGTATATCAATAAGGATAGAGCTATTCAGGTGATGTCTGAATGTGGAGTCGATAGCATTGGCGCTTTAGTGGCTAGAACTAAAATTTTCTTGGATGATGGAAAATATGCCGCCGCAAAGAAGATATTGGATCAATTGGCTAAAACTAAAGAAGCAATGCCGTGGGCGTGTTATTTCGGTTTCGCATTGCATGCGATGAAATTTTGTTCGACTGGCTTGCAAGATGATTTTGATGCTGCATGGGACTTTATATTCACATTTAATTGCGATGGTGAAAAACTTGAGAGAAGCCTTAGAAGGCGAGCGTTGTCTCTTATTGGCAGGATATGTGTTGGAATTGTGAGAAGGCCTGATGGCGCGGAACTCGATTTGATAGCATTTAATTTGTCTAGAGAATTCTGCTTGTTTGAAGATTTGTTTTTCAATTTATGCGGAAAGCAATTCAGGGAACCGAAGCAGATAGCTTTATTGCAAAAAAGAAAGAAGCATATCGTAAGTTTTGATCGCATCAAGTCTAAATACGAGCGTTTGTTTCATGACAATGACCTGGCTGGTTTGAGGTGGCAAGGAATTCTTCATTTTATAAATTTCAATGTTAGCGATGAGGATTATGAAAAAGCATATGAGTTTTTCAGTAAAGCAGTGAGCCTTGGAGATGTGGAATCGGAGGGTTATCTCGGGTGTATTCTTAATATGCTTGACAAATGCCATTTCAATCCGGAGAAGGCAACCGATTTGCTTTATGAAGGTGCCGGGGAAGGAGACATGGCTTCGATTCGATTTCTGGCGAAGTTCTCATTAGCTAGCGCAAAGCGTTTTCTTGAATACAAAGATATTAAAAAAGGCCGTAAATTCTTGGATAGAGCTGTTTTTTCGTTAAAGTGTGGCGCGGTCTCTTACGATTCGGCATGTATGTCCGAATTGGGCTGCTTATATGCATTTGGATCTGATATTGTGGGTGATAATGCAGATTTCAATTCTGTTGTAAGGTCTGTTGTAAGAAAAGACAAGGTTAAGGCGACTAAGTTTTTGAAAGAGGCTATGGATTTGGGTGATTGCAATGCGGTGTGTTTTTTCGGAATGATGCTTCTTGAAGAAAAAAAACCGCGAAAAAGCAAGAACAAAACATGCAAATCCAAAAAGGATTTTTTTGATATTAGTGAAATGGAAGGGTTTGGCTTCAGCAATTTGCCGGCATCATATTTATATGTGAACCCTGCGGATGATTTACAGGCGGATGATATGATTGATGAGAAGGAGGTCGAAGGGTTTTCCTACATAAAAAAATCCGCTGAAAGCGGCTCGGTTTTAGGTATGTATAAACTAGGATGCTGCTATAGTGATGGAACAGGTACGAAAAGAAATTACAAAGAGGCGTTAAAGTGGCTTGAGAAATCAATAAATTCTGGGAGGCTTGAATCTGAATTATTTCCTGGACTATATTCGGATGCATGTTATCGTGCGGGAGGAATATGTCTTAAACTCAAATGCTTTAGAAAATCTTTGTGGTGGCATGAAAAGGCGGCGCTAGCAGGTCATAAAGGAGCTAAAAGAAGTGCAGCGGGTATGCTTTCTTGTGGCTGTAACGAGGTGAAGGCGAATCCAAAGAAGGCTATCGAATTGATTTCGGGATATATTGAAGAGGATGATGATGGGGAGATATCTCTTATATTGGGGAACTGCTATAAGTTACTTGGCGACAAGGAAAATGCATTGGCTTGCTATCAACAAGCAGTTGCGAAGTCTAATAACACTTTAGCAATGTTTTCCCTTGCTGATATGTTACGGGATCGGAATCCGGAACAAGCTTTTGAGTTGTACAAAAGGGCGGCTAGTCTTGGTAATTTTCTTGCAATGGGGAGCCTTAGCGATTTGTATTCCCAAAAGGGCGATTGGAATAAAGCGTTTTATTGGTGTAGGAAGGCGGCTGAAGCCGGTAATGTTCTCTCCATGGGTGTTTTGGGTTTTTTTTATCTGGCTGGAATCGGAACCAATAGGGATGAAGTGGAAGCTTTGTATTGGTACGAGAAGCAATTGTCGGGATATGATGATTTCGGAATGAGAGCTACTGCCCGTTGTGGTGATGTTATGGCTAATATAGGAATGATTTATTGTCCGTATGGTATGACTGAAGATTCAGGCGCGGCGCAATCCGGAACAAGCATGGATTTTTATAACGATCAGATAGGTATTGAAGGTTCTGAATATTCGTTTGTAAGTATAGATGGTGTGGATTATACTAATGCCAAAACAGTTTGCAAAGATGGGAAAAAAGCTTTTGGGATGTTTGAAGAGTCAGCGGCTTTAGGTAATGTATTTGGGTTGTTTAATTTGGCGATTTGCTATGATTACGGTATCGGAACCACCCCAGATATAGAAAAAGCATTCGGATTATATGAGAGTGTAGTGGAGCGTGCAGAAGCTGGTAAGTTTGAGGTTTATAATTACTTTGGGTATCTGGCGATGAACAGACTCGCTATTATTCTATATGGAAAAGGAGATGTGGATTCGAAGAAAAGGGCGCTGAATTATTTTACGGAATTGTCGAATGGAACTTACATGTGGTTGGGTGAGGAAAACTTGGAGACGATCATACGCAATCATATTGATGACAAAAGCATGGCAATGAGTGCTTTGCAAAAATTCAATGAAAATAGAGTTGATGTTGAAAATGAGATTATGAATCACATCGCCGAACCGCTTTTTGGTAAGGAAATGGAAACGAAGGAAAAGAAGAGAAAGGTTGTAAAATTTTTTCGTACTGCAAAAACTTGGATAGAAGATTATATGGAAAGATTGTGGTTGCTTCCTAATTTCTTATTTTTAAAGGAAGAGGAATGACTGAATTCGTTGCATTGTAAGGGGATATTTTTTTACAGGTGTTAATTTCCTTTATTTTATTTGGAATAATACTAATGGATAAATCCTGGTTATGACGGGATTAGGAACTGTGTTTTAAGGAGGTGCAATCATAATGCTTTTGTCATTCAGATGCAAAAATTTCAGGTCCATTAGGGATTATATAACATTCACGACTTTGGCCGTGCCTTCTTTCATGGAGAATGCCAATGATCTTATTATCACGGGACAAGAAGCTAAAGATGAAAGGTCGGCAATACGCTTTGCTGGAATATACGGCGCGAATGCTTCGGGGAAAACTAATATTTTGCGTGCAATTTACCATATGGCGGAGCAGGTGAAGACAAGCGGTAGAAACGAGTCGGGTGGGTCTGTTGCATTTTGTCCGCATAAGCTTTCCGATGATTCTGAACTATCTGAATTTTCCATATGGTTTATTAAAGATGGGGTGAAATATTTTTATTCGTTTGCATGTAATGCCAGAAAGTTTGCCGAAGAAAGCTTGTACGTTTATTCGAATGGAGAACCTGTAAAGGTGTTTGAGAGACAAGATGATGAAGTTTCTTATGGTCAGGCAGTTTCTATTCGTCAAAATGAGATGTCGTTTCGTTTGAAGCCTAATAGGCTGGTTCTGTCTATTGCAGGCATTGGTGTCAGCAATTGTCCTAGCATTCTTAAGGCGTATGAATTCTTTAGCGAGGATGTTATTTTTATTGATCCTGAGAAGCCGAAGGATTGGGGTGGAATAATTTCTTTGGGAAACGGTGGTGAAAAAAGGATTGATAAGGAGAAGCTTGAGCTTGCCGTTGGCGTTATGAGATTGTTCTTTCCTAGTCTCAAGGATATAAATATTGAACAGAAAAGCCTTTCAAAGGAACAGATTTCTGAGCTCCAAAGGCATAACAGGAGGATAGATGTCAGAGGCGCGCAATATGTGACAGTGGAAACTGATTATGGCCTTTTTTCGGTTAGAATAGAAGATGAATCGTATGGTACGAAATCCGTTTTCAATGCGGCTCCGAGGATAATATCAGCGCTTTTGTCGGATAAGGTGGTCCTTTGGGATGAGATAGAGAGGGGTCTGCATCCGGTGATTGCAAGGAAATTCATTGAAACGTTTTGCGAAAATCGCGAGACGAATTCCCAGATTATTGCTACAACCCACAATACTGACTTGCTTGATCTTAGCGTGATGCGCCGCGATCAGGTATGGTTTGCGGAGATGAAGGACGATGATAGGTCTACCGATGTGTACTCTTTGGCGGAGATAAAGCATGTTCAGAGCGATGAGAATATAAAGAAAGGGTATCTTGAAGGGAAATATGGAGCGATTCCGATTGTTAGCGGATCGTTCCTGAAGGGTGTGGTGTGATTATGGTGAATCCGTTGGATATGCCTCTTATAAAACCGGCATATAGGTCTAAAAATACCCCTAACAAAGCTGAGCTTGACGGAATATGCAAGCGCTTTGAGGAAGGCATTTGCGAGGTGGAGCAGATGTTTGCGGTTTTGGATGTGGCGGGGGAGAATGCAGATAGGATTTTAAGATCTCAGATCATACTTCTTGTTAGTACTCTTGATCTTTTTGTTCATGATGTTTTTATGTATGGCTTGCTTCAGATAGTGAATTATGAAGGAAATTGGCGTTTGCTTTCTGAGGGAAATGCTTTCGAATCGGAAGATATGCATGGCGGTTTGAGCAATGATTTGAAATATATGGATATTCAATTTGTAGTTTTGGATAAAATAATATCCTGTTATAGGAAGGGTACGCTGTGTTCGGAAAAAATAGGAGAGTTTTTGGATGATATTCGTACGAAACCTTCAAATGTGACATCATCAGGAATAAGACGCAATTTGAAAATGATAAATATTTCAATAGGCTCTTTTCCAGAGGATATTCACAATGGGATAACAGATTTGGCTAACAAGAGAAATTGTATAGTGCATCATGGTGGAATTGATTCTGTTACAGGTAGTAAGATGGAATTGGAACGATCTTATATTGAAAGCGGAATTGCAATAGTTAGAAAACTTGGGGATTTGATAAAGGAAGCGGTTAAAAGCAAGGATTCGGGCAATTGACCGAATGGGTGTTGCTTTGCCAATTTTAATGGTGTTCTTGCTGATTGTTTTTTTTGTAAGTGTTAATTTGTTGCGGAATAGTCCAATAATATTCATAGGCGCCTGATTGCGTATGGTTTGCTTTTGGCCGTATTGCGTTAAAGCGCTGATTGCTATATAATCGGAAGATTCGAGGACGATCGGTTTTTTGCGAATCAAGCGTTTGTTTTCGATCTGACGATCAGGAGGATTATGTTGCATTTAAAAAAGGAGAGCGAATATGACGAAAACTTTTGTTTATTCCACAAAGCTGAAGAAAACCGCTGACTTCGAAGCGAAGGTTTACTCTGTTCCTAAGGATATTTCAGAAAGGCCGCGTGTTAAAGTGTCCGATAACCCTGTGTATTTTCCGATAAATACTGTTTCTGCGAGTTTTGTTGACAAGGGGGATGATGTCAGGGTCATTATTCTCAAGAACTATGAGAAGTCCGATGACGGATCCGGTCTTGCAAATGCCGATGAGGTTGCGAAGATATGCAGGGATGAGTGTGAGAGGCTTTTTGGCGAAGCCGGTTGCGCTTGTTCTTTTACGGAAATTCCTATTCTGTTTGACGGGTCTTCGGATAATATCAGAAAGTGCTATTTGAATTTGCTTAATGCTCTTGAATACAAGACTGAAATTTATCTTGATATGACTTTTGGTCCGAAATTCGTGCCGTTCGTTGTGTTTTCCGCATTCAATTATGCTGAAAAGTTTTTCAAGTCCGATGTATGCGGAATCTATTACGGTCAGGTATATTTCAATAAAGACAGGGGTGGCAACCCTAATGGCAGCTCCATTAAATCCGGTTCGGAGGAGTTACATGATTTGTCATCCATTTACAGGCTTAGTTCGTTCTGCGATTATACTCAATCCAGCAGCGGCGCATTCAAGTTCTTGGTCAAGGAGCTTTTTGTCTGATGCCGGGAATAATCAAGTTCTCTAAAAATGAAATCCCAGAAGACGAGGCTGTTGCTGCGAAAAAAGCGCTGACAAACAATCCGAATTCGCGCGTTGTTTTTGATTTTGTGCATAAGGTGAATCGTCTTATCCGCAAGCGTGTTTTGAGGGATAAGATGAGGGATGTTTGGAGCAGTCGTTCGGATGCTATTGCGGAATATAGCGACGATGGCAATGCCGTGTATATAAACTATTACGAATCGGTATCTGATAAGGATGGGTATTCGGATGACTGCAGCAGCGATGATTTGTATAAATATGATTCGCTTTGCTTTGTTTTGTCAACCTTGCGTTCTTGGGATCCTGATAAAGCCGCAGGGTTTAACACCTACATTTCAAATTGCATACATTCGTATGTCACTGATTATCAGCTTTCACATTCTGTGAAGATGAATAAAAAAGAGACGGAGGAATATAACGAGCAGATGAGAAATTCCCCGTACTTTGACGAGGGTGTTGGCGGCTATGATAGAAAGCTGATGGTTGTCGATGCCAAGAATTTCGAAGAGGTTGATATCGCTTATTCGCCGCCCGATGAGAGTGAGAATAGCGAATTCTACAAATTCCGCGAAGGCCTGGAAAAACTGCGCGATATGTTTGAAGGCTCACGAACCGATATGAAGTCGCTGTTGTGCGAATGGGTGATAGAATTTTTAAGATTAGGCTATTCGGAAGCATATGTGATAAAGGAATTTTCTGGATCTTGTTTTTCCAAGGATTTGGATATTTGCGATATGGTTTCAAAATATCACGCTTGGGAACTTCCTGCGGGTCAGTTCATAGCGGCTTATTTATCAGAATTGACATCAGCGAACAAATCTACTGCTGCTGTTTCCAGAACACTTAACAAAGCATACGAAAAGCTCGAAAAAGCTAAAAAAGCAACTGCATACGACGCTGATTCTGGTGATTCATTCTTAAAACGAAAAACATAGAAGTGCGATATGCTATTAAAATAGCGATACACAATTCAGAAAATCGTCAGTTTGAAGCACTTTAGTTTTTTTTGAATCTCTTGGCTTTTTTCTTTGCGTTCTAGATTGCGTTGCCTATATTTTCTAAAATGATTTTGTTCAGCTGTTTTTTTGTACGTTGTAGAGCTTGTATTTCTAGGGCATCTGTTCTTTTAGCATTTAAATAACAATCTCTTTTTTTTGAAACCGATGGTAGTGTGTAGTCCTGAAAGGACTGGACTTTTATTCTGACTGAAACAGGCATCCGGGACGAAACGGTGGGGCTAGAGTTCAGTGCAACCGTGAGCAATTCTAATTGTGATGTAATGATAGGATATAGCCAATTATATGGGTTTGCTTACACTGCATGGAGAAAGACTATGTTGCTCCTGCGACGATAGTGAAGATGAGGGGGATATGTTAAAACGGAGAGCATGTTAAAGATTTTATAGGGGGTTTGAGTGACGGGGCTTGACTGTTTTTTTTTT
>CADBSO010000049.1 GCA_902797395.1 uncultured Spirochaetales bacterium | reverse complement strand
TCGCTGTTTTTCATCTTAAGAGCAGGGGCGCCGATTTCGGCGGCGAGGGCAGCGAGTTCATAGTGCCTCAGGCCAAGCTGATGGGAAGATTCCTTCAGGACACCATATCCGGAACCACCAGCATGGTGTTCGTCGTAAGCCTTCTGGCGTCTGTCGCCGTATCGTTCCTCGGCGTGAACGCGGCGATAATAGGCTTGGGGATATATTTGCCGTTCTACATCACGCTTTCAATATCGCTTGGCCAGGTTGTCAGCTTGTGCGTTCCGAAGAAGCATAAGGAGAACGTCCCTCTGATAGCATCAGGCCTTTTGACCGGAGAAGGCATCGTATCGATGATCATATCATTCTTCTCGCTGGGCTAGGATTTCTGAGGTTATTTCAAAACTCATCCTAAGAGAGCGAGTAGCACGAAGGGAAGAGTTTTGGAAAAAACCTCATTGATTTGTTGATCGGTGATGTTTTAAAGATGGCCGGAGAGCTGCTTTTAGTGGGTGAGATATGGCATAATGGTGACGAACACGGGTTTGCCGAAAAGCGACGCATTTCATATTTTTCGGATTCGAATAGTGCGTACGAGTTGCACAGGATTGAATAGTTATCGCCTACTGCGGGTATTTTCATATCCATCATATTTTTCACTGTTTTTTTCAAGGCTGGAAAATTCATCGTGTATCAATGGCGTTGAAAATATTATTCATTTTTATGGTCTGTAGAAATCTTTGTTAGGGCGTAAGTTTTTTTTTGGAGGCAGAATCTGGCGCAAAAGGCTGGTGTGAGAGGTGTGGCGTGGGCGGCAGCTGGATTCGAAGACGAGCTTTGGGAGCATCATCGTCTCCATTCTGAAGGACAGACTATCGGAATTCAAGATGAAGCTCGTCTTTTCTTGCAAGAGGATGACGGACACCTTCGAGGATATGATTCTGAAGATAGCAGGGGGCGGATTGAGCCGTGAGATGACATCCAGGATCATGAGGAGCCTGTACAGGACGAACTATTCATCTTTATGAGTTTCCTTGCCGAAATAATGAAACGCCTCTGCCCAACGAATCTGATCGTGTTCTTGAACAAGGGGATGAAGAGGCGCATTAAGGTGAGAATAATATCGATGGAGAATTCGCTCGAGCGGGATCTGGCCTGTGTCTTTGCCAATTACAATGTGACATTGATGAGAATGTGGAACTATGGTTTGATTAAATCGGCTGAACAAGAATAATAGGAAACGGGTTTAGCCAGTGAATTTACACAAAACTTTGTGTTGTCCCTGTTTTTTGTCTATAAGTTCAAAAAAGCATATAATTCAACGATGAGTGAAACAGGCCCTTTTAAATATTATGAATTATTTTATAAAAACCTTACAAATAAACTTAGAAACGAAAATAGATTAAGTGATGTAACTATCTCGATGTGCCAAACATCAAAATGGTTTTCAAAAAGCTTTTTGGATTTTTTCTTTAGAGATTTGAATTTAAAGGGAAACACTAATTTATGGGAAAGAGAATATACAAGCGAAATTGATTCATCACGAGTCGATTTTTATTACGAAGAAGACGACAAAAAAATAGTGATTGAGAATAAAATTTGGGATCAAAACACCCATGCAGAGCAATACAAAATCGCATTTTCAGATGATAAAGGGTACACTCGAGCATTTATTGCAAATTACAGATTTCCCGATCCAACCGATAAGACATATAAGTCAAAAAAGACATGGCGAGAATTTAAGGAATATCTTGATGAATTAATGAAGGATTTTAGTGGAGATGGGGATGAAAAAAGCCTTATTGAATCATACATAAAATACATTGCTGTTTTTTTGAGAATTATGGAGATAAAACAGATGAATTTTTCTAATTTGAATAGTATTACATCATTTTTCAGGTTGGTTGATAAGGTTGTTGAAGGCAACAAGTATGGAATTTATTCGAGTGGCAGAGAAAAAATCAGATTTGAAGATACATGGATATTTAAAAGGTATTTAGACATAAAGGAAAATACTTATTGGATAGGCTTAGAGTTTAGTGAAGAGCCAAGTATTGAGATTTATGTTTACAATCCAAATCGTTCTAAAAAAGATTATGAAAGTTTAGTTATGAGCTTGAAATGTACTAAGCATAATAAAGAAAAAGTAGAATATTATGATGACTGTTATGCAGGAGTTTGGGGTGGAAATTTTTCAATGAGCGAAGAAATGATGAATGAATTTAATGGCAAAAACACTACAAATGAAGAGAAACAAGAGGAGTGTTTTAAAAAATTCTTTGATGAAGTCGTAGAGGCAGTTCAAAAAATATAATCTATGATTCAAATGACACGACTAATAGGTTGTCGGGAATAATATTTGATGTCGCATATCTTTGGGAAGAATATCTGGCTTCAATGCTGAAAAAGGATCTGGGATTCGAGCATCCTGAAAGCAAAAGCGGCAAGGGCGGCATAAGGATGTTCGATAATGATTATGATGAGGATAGCATAAATTACGGAAAGCTTCATCGCAGGATATATCCTGATTTTTATAAGAGGGTAGAAGGCGAGCCGAATAAAAGCTTCATACTTGATGCGAAATACAAAAATCTCGATGGCAGTCTGAAGCGTGACGATTTGTATCAGGTTGTCACCCACATGCATACGATGAGAATCGATAATGGCGGCTTTATATACCCGACAAGAGCTGATAGAGGATCAGATGGCCTAAAATGCACCAAGCATTTATTGGCAGGCTACGGCGGCTTCGTTTTCAGAATAGGGTTTCCCGTACCTCAAAACAAAAGCAATTTCCATGAGTTTAAGAAGGCGATCGAGCAATATGAGAAGGGACTTGTCAAGCTGATTGGTGGTGAAATGGATACGGGGCGCTTCTAGGGCACTTTTAAGAACTTGCTGTTTGAAAATGCCTGCGGATTTTCGAGACAGAAAACGGTAGTTTTCCTTTTCAAGAAGAAGAGGAAAACAGGAGTACTGCCGTATTCCGAGGTTTTTTGCCGGTTTTATGGCCGAAAAGGTGTCTGGCAGGTTCGGACTCCGAGGTTTTTAGAAGTGCCCTCTAATAATTTTAGAGCCCGAATACCAAATGAAAATTTTAAAAACTTTGAGAATAGTAAGTTGGTGCAACTTCTCGACAAAGTATCGTTGCAACGATATAATAATATAAGTTAAGTTTTCGAATTGTGTATGCTAGAGGGGGGGGACGGTATGGCAATAATTAGGCTTTTCCATGGTTCGGATCATATTGTAAAAAAGCCGGATTTATTTGCGGCCAAGCCAACGAATGACTACGGTAAAGGGTTTTATTGCACGCCTGTTTCGGAAATGGCTAAAGAGTGGGCTTGCAAGAATAATGCCGATGGCTTTGTGAACGAGTATGTTTTTGATGACGAAGGGCTTGATACTCTGGATTTGCTTGATGGAAAACATACTGTTCTCAATTGGATTGCTTTATTGCTGAAGCATCGTGTTTTTTCAATAAATGATGCAATCGCTTTGGATGCTAAGGATTATATAGTAAAGAATTTTTCTGCAGATATGATCGGGTATGATGTTATCAAGGGGTACAGAGCGGATGATTCGTATTTTTCCTATGCGCAGTCGTTTGTTCATAATGCATTGCCTTTGTGTTGTTTGAGCGAGGCTTTGAGGCTGGGCAAGTTAGGAGAACAGACGGCTCTTGTTTCGGAAAAGGCATTTGGGCGGATTGAATTCATATCGGCGGAACTGGTGAGCAAAGAGATTTACTACCCTAGATTTATTGTACGTGATACTAATGCTCGAACGGCATATAATGAAGAGATTAAAAAGAGCAGGTTTTATCGTGATGATATTTTCATAATGGATATTATAAGGGGAGAAATTAAGAATGATGATCCGCGCATACAACGCATTATACCTGAATGACGCGCAAATTTTTCTTGCTAAAATGTTTGATTATGCTTTGAGCGATTGCGGTCAGGCACCGGATTGGTTTGGGCTTGTTTTTGCCCGCTCGGCAGTCTGCAGACAATTTGAGATGGGGAGTCCTGCGGTTATATCGGGCATGACAGGCGACGAGGCTGCTAGGAACCTGCTGCAGACCGTCATGCCCGATGAAAAATTTCCACAGGCATCTTTTTTGCAAGAACGGTCCTCGGCTTATTGGACTGGATGGGCGCTCGCATATTATCAGTGGTTTGCAGTAAAACGATTCAAGGATGTTTTCGTTCGGGTTCCGCTTTCGGAAATTATGTTGATGTACAAGCCTTATCACGAAATGGATTTGATGAATTTCGTCGAGGATTTGAACAGAAGGTGTAATTCCGTTGTTTCGGAGACGAAGTTGAAGATGATTCGAGAGGCCAGAGGGGTATCGCAAGCACAGCTTGCTGAATTGTCCGGAGTGGCTAAGCGTTCCATACAATTATATGAGCAGAGGGTCAACGACATAGATAAGGCTCAAAGTCAAACCTTGTATAAGCTTTCAAGAGTGCTTGGCTGCGCTATCGAGGACTTGCTGGAGAATCCGGAGAAATAGGCTGTGCGTCGCAGGTTACGCATCAGATGCGTTTTGTCCCTATGCGTATCGTCATATGATACACCCCGCTTGTTATAATCATTATGGTCGGGGTTTTTTCAAAACTTCTTCCTTCTTGCTGCT
>CADBSO010000048.1 GCA_902797395.1 uncultured Spirochaetales bacterium | reverse complement strand
GGGGCGCGAAAGAAGCTCCGGATCGGACGTCGACCACTCGTAGGACACGCTCCAGCCGGCGCTTCCGCCGGCGACCGAAACCTTCGCGTCGGCCTCCAGCTGCACGCGGTCGCCCACGCAAATGCCAGACCTGACCAGAGACACCTCCAGCGCTCTTATGGCGCCGAGGCTCTTATGCTCGCAAGAAAACGAAATCAGTCCGACAAGCAATGCCGCCAATATCGCCAGCACACCCCTATGATACCTATTACAAATGGATTCGCTCATGGCGCTCCCCCTATTTCAAAATGCGAATGCCGCACAATCATGCAATGATAAAACGATAATTTCATACCGAGGTTTTTTCAAAACTCATTTCAAAACGATGCGAAGGCAATTTTGGATTCATGCCCCGATTCAAAACAACAAGCAACATTAAAGAAGAAGTTTTTGGAAAAATCCCTATTATATATATATTACCGAAAAAAACAGCGATTGTCTAAAAGACATAGCAAAAGGATTGCTAAAATTCCGACTTGCAAATATCATAAAACATATGAATATACTTGAATGCATTACAGGCAAAACGCAATTCGGCATTGCGGACGCCACAGCGCTTCTCGAAGAGAGATTATACAAAATATATGACAGCGAATATGACAGCGAAAAAACAAAGCATGATAAAAACGATATCTGCATGCTTGAAACTTTCACGGACTTCAGCAAAGCGCACACCAAACAAATGGCAATTTGCGTTGATATCGGCGGAACAAACATAAGAACAGCGAAAATATCATTCGACAGCAGCGGAAAAGCGGAAATTCAAAATCATATAGCGCAACGCCTGCCCAAACGCATACGCACATTCGATCAGCTGATGGAGGAAATGGCAAAGCAGATCATATGCGCCGACGGTCCGGGAAAAACCATACCAGCTATAAGAATATGTTTCTCATATCCATTCGAAAGCCTTGAAAATCACGATGCGAAAGTATTGTTCCTCTCCAAAGACACAGGGATATCGGGAGCCGAAGGCAAACTAATAGGAGAAAACCTGCGCAAATACCTGGGAGATTGCTGCAAAAGCGCAATAGGCGTTGTCAATGACACCGTGACGGCATTGGTATATTCCAAATACGCTTTGCCCGATGCGGACTTCAACTCATCACTTGTCTATGGTGTAGTCATGGGAACCGGCACCAACATCGCGCTTTGCAAAAATGGAAAGCAAATAATAAACACCGAAATAGGACAAATGCCAATTCCGTTCCGAAATCCGAATGGCATTGAATCCAACATGGTCTTCGAACATATAACCGGAGGAAAATACATAGCTGAAACCATTAAAACGGCTTTTTCCGATGACTGCGAGACCAGCGCGGCGCTCAGCGATGTGAAAACAGCCGAAGACCTTAGTAAAATCGCCACAAGCGGCCTGCCGGAATCAAAAACCGTCTTGCAGGCAATAGAAAGATGCGCAAAGATCGAAGCCGTTATGCTGTCGGCGGTGATCGCATACCAGAGAAACATTGAAGACAGGAGCAAGGCCATCATAAGCGCAGGCGGATCAATCTATGAAAAACTGCCGCATTTCAAAGAGTCGTTCGATAACGAGATCAAGAGAATCGCCTGCAAGAGCGGCTATGAGGTGGAAATCTCCACGGCTGGTGAGAACTCAAACCTAATAGCGGCAGCCATGTGCGGATTTCCGTCAGAGCCAGCGTCCGAATCGAATGCCCAATAGCCGGCAAACGCTTGATCAATCCGCAAGCGCGCTCTTCCCCTTCCCTAATGCAAATAAATGCACAAAAAACCCTGCTGAACCAGACAACCGATCCAGCAGGGCAATAATTCCGAAAAACCAAGGGCTTATTCAAACCCTAAAGCTTCGGAAGCATTCCGAATGCGCTTCTGAAAATCATTTCGGAACAGCAACAACCGTAAGCATTACGCCTTCCGGAAGAACCGGAGCTTTAGCAGAGAATGTTCCAGCAGCCTGATTTTGCTTGACCATGACTATGTTGTTGGAATCATTCACCATCAGCGTTCCGCTATCAGAGAAACCGTAGCCTCCGTGATATCCGTCATTATATGCAGGATACAGCCACATGTTCACAGACGGAACCTTGCATCCGTTGATAACAAACCAGCCGCTGTTGCCGGAATTCGCCTTGTTGAACGAATACGGAGCCTTAAGCCCGGGAACGTTAGACAACATAGCAGCCACCTGCATATTCGATATGAGCATTGCCTTGTCAATAGCTCCGGTTTTCGCATTTTTGTTTATCGCTTCTATAAGGCCGGCGACATCGGGATTGGAGCCTTTCATGTATTCGGCATACGGCTCTATTCCATAGTTCACGAGAACATAATACGCAAGCGTATTTCCATTCGCATACTCATCATAAGTTCCGCTTTCCGTCCACGAATCAAACGGGAGTTTGCTGAAAGCGGTCAAATAACGAGCTGGCCTCCAGAAGCTGCTGCCGCTCCTGAATGCCGAAGTGGAATAACCCGAACCATTAACGGTCTTTCCGACACCAAACGGACCCTCAACAGGCTTGTTCACCTGCTCGGCAACAAACTGCGCAAGGTATGACTCCGCCATTGCAGAGAAAATCTCCTGCGCGGCATTTCCGTTCTCCAAGCCCTTTGTAACCGAATTCGAGAAATAAGTTCCGTACGGATTGTAATATTGCCCATGCACAAGATGCTGGAACTCATGGGCAAGAGTCGTCAGGCCTTCGCCAAGACCATTTCCCGCCGCAGAAGGAGCATCCATAGCCAAAAGCCTGAATCCGGAACCGCCAGCTTGCTCCGTCAGATAGCAATTGGGATCATATCCGCCTGCCGCTCCGGTATTCGCCGCGATATTGGCATACACCACGGTGATATCCTCATCCTTCGGTATGAAATAATACATTCCATTCTGATCGTTTTTAGCCTCGAAATACTCATAATTGAACTCGCCCCAGTCTCCGCCGCAGAATTCCGTGACCTTATCAAATATGTCGTTGTTATCGCCAGCTTTCAAAAATGCGGATGCTATATAATCATATTCAGCATCGGAAGGACCTCCTACAGTGCCGACAACTTCATAAATATGAAGGTTCCTTTTACCATATTTCGTATCTATGTCAAGAACCTCCTTTTTCTTGGTGGCAGTAGCCGTATTTCCAAGGAAATAGTTTCCATTTATAGTGATGGTCTGATCATAAGACTTCTTAGGAGCAGGGCCATTCTTTGCCGCAAGTCCATGCTTGACGCTTGGGAAATCCGCAGCAGTTCTGGGAATTCCTCCGATAAGCGCCGACTCCGAAAAAGCGGTCAATGCCGAACCGCTCGAAGCGTCTCCAATCTGACGGATATATCCGAAAGACTGCGAAGGAACATTCGGCCTCTGCTTTGCGGAGCCGGAGGTATTAGTGAATATATACCATATGTCGCTGTTTCGGGACACATTAAGACTGAAATTCGATCCGGACCTCGGTCTGACAAAATACGACCCGGCATCAACCGAAAGAGCGGAATCCCCTGCTTGCGACTGAGAACCACCAGGTTGAGTCGATTGCTCGGATTCTCCGGATGGAGGCAGATCTCCGGTGTCAGGCTCCGAGTCCTCCTCTCCCGCAACATATGAGGACAGAGTCTTCACCTTATTCACGAATTCCCTGGCTTCCTCTTCGCTCTGCGGCTGTGATATTCCGAACTTAGGCTCCCCATTCAAATATATGATTATAAGCGGAGTGCCGAATCCTATGCCATATTGGCAAGCCCCCGTAGCAACGCCATCGGAAAAAGCCGAAGTGCTCACATCGCCTCTTCCAAGAGTTTCAGCGACATAGAAACCGACATTGGCGAATTCCGCCTCATGAGCAAACGTATCAAGCCATGTGCGAGTAGCCTGACAGTAGCCGCATCCGGGCTTTGAAGCCTCAAACACGGTTATTCCAGACGAACTGCCTTTCACCTTCGACATGAATTCCGATGTCTCAAATATCTCGACAAGTTTTTTTGTTCCTACGCTGGCTTGTTCTCCGCTGTCCTCACCAGAGTCACCCTCCGGATCGGTATCCGCTGGGATTTCTCCAGAACCCTCAGGGTCATCACCAACGGGATCATCCTGCGTCTGCGTATCGACACACCCTTCGCATTCGGTGTTGTCGTAGCCGATCAGCTCCCATTCACCGACAAGATCGTCATAGCAATCCGCGCATTTGCTATTCTGCTTGGCAACCCATTCGTTCCTAATCACGAGCCTGTACGTGCTCTTCTTATTCGGATCGGTTTTTTCGGAAACATCAACCCCATCCCGAATGCTGAACTTCAACGCCAAAGCCTTATATCCGTATTTCACATCATTTCCGGCAACTTCCACTTTAACCCAATCCGGAAGCCCTATTATTCCGCCAAGAGCGACAAAATCGGCGCCTTTTGCGAGAACCTTTTCCGCATCACTCGAAAGAACCG
The DNA here is from genome assembly GCA_902797395.1 of uncultured Spirochaetales bacterium. Lineage (GTDB taxonomy): Bacteria > Spirochaetota > Spirochaetia > Sphaerochaetales > Sphaerochaetaceae > UBA9848. The sequence continues at coordinate 8,377 of CADBSO010000048.1, read as the reverse complement.
CATTCTCCAGCTTGAACATCATGATCTGATATTCAGGAATATTGTTTCTCCTTTCCGATACGGTTCTTCCGATTATGCCCGTCATTCCGCTATTGCTGTCCGCCGCTTTGGTAAGATCGATCCTTCCATTCGGAAGCATATTAACGATGCGAGGGACGGAAATGTCCTCATCCCCGCTCCTCTTCTGAAACGTGAAGCCAAAGGAATAGCCTTCGCTGCTAATGGCCCCAACCTTATCATCCAATTTTGAAAGCCATTCGCTCTTAAGCTTGAGATTGAAGTCATACGACTCCTGTCCGTTTGCCGGAGGATAACCGTATATGATAAGCCTAAGCTGCGTATCACCTTCCTTGAGAGTTCCGTCAACCGAAATCCTAAGCCACGAAGGAAGATCAGATGCGAGTTCGGAAACGTTCGTCAGAACCTTGGAACTCGAAAAGCCATCATTCAAGACAACTCCATTGGAATTTGGTGAGAAATAATCCGCAGCCGCCTTGCTGAACTTCATGCCGACAAGATCAAACGCCACAGGCTTCAGCACGACGGTCTTCATATCAACCGTTTCGATGTAATTGACAACATTGCCACCGGTGAAAACAACGCTGGGATCAATTCCGGAAGCATCACCGGAAAGAACAACAGAAGCCGATATGTTCTTTATATTCTCTTCATCGGAACCGTTTCCGTCCTTGGACACAAGCGCTGCCTGATGCGCTATTGCATCCTCGATCGAAACATATTTCTTCTGAATCGGAATCAAAAGCCTGACGCCATCCTCCTTCGGAGCTCCAATGACCCTGAGAACCATGCTGGCGCTGCCCTCAGCCACATCCTGAGCCACAACAATATCGCTGATTCCATCTGGATACGAATATCCGTTTACCGCAGCAGCCGCCTTCAGTGAAACACCCTCGCGAAACGCATCCTCTGCCAACTCGTTGAAAGCATAGCCATTGGCCGACCCGGAAAGCCTCACAACAAAATTGACTCCGTCTTTCAACATCCCGGAAACGTACGCCTTGCCGGCATCCAGGCTTATCACGGATTCGGTCTTGTCAAACTCGCTGACATCCGGACCATCCATCAAGCCGTCATCAGCATTGCCCGGCGCCGATAGCTGACACGAAAGCAAAAGCATCAGCACGGCAGAAAAAAGCAAATACAATACTTTTCTACTCATAAACACATTCTCCTATCTGAGATTTTTTTTGGATATGTCCGAATACATTTATTCTGCCATATCCGGTCGCCGGATATGCGCCGCGTATGCGCGCTTTGGGTCGCAAAGCCATTTGTATAAGCATACAATGTAATCGCGGATGCGCAGCAACGCAAGATACAAAGCCTTGTCCTGCATTAGGCTTTTCGCCCCAAAGCGTGCCTCTGCGTTGCCTCTCCGGCTCTTCGGCTGTGTCCCATCAGTCAAACTTTCGGACATAGCCTTTTTTCAAAACTTATGACTATTCGCCCAAATACGCCTTGCGGACTTTTTCGCTCTTGAGAAGCTCATCGCCAGACCCCTCAAGAACTATATTCCCGCTCTCCATCACAAAGGCGCGAGTGCTGGCCTTCAATGCCATCTTCGCATTCTGCTCGACCAACAATATGGTAACATCATTCTTCTTGCTTATATCGGATATGATACGGAAAATCGCCTCCACCATAAGAGGCGCCAAACCGAGACCCGGCTCGTCAAGCAGAATAAGCCTAGGCGAACTCATCAGGGCACGAGCAATAGCCAGCATCTGCTGCTCTCCGCCGGAAAGCGTAGCGGCCTTCTGCTCCCTTCTGGCTTTCAGTATCTCGAAAATCGAAAACATCTCCTCTTTTCTAGCATCGATCACCTTCTTATCATCAATGGTATAAGCACCCATATCCAGATTCTCATCGACAGTAAGATCGGCAAACACCCTCCTGCCTTCAGGGACAAGACATATTCCGCTCTTGACTATGTCATTGGTCTTGGAATGGGTTATGTTCCTGCCCTCAAAGAATACGCTGCCGGCCGACTTCTCGACTATGGATGCTATTGAATTCAGAAGAGTGCTTTTGCCGGCACCGTTCGCTCCTATGAAAGAAACTATCTCGCCCTTTGCGATTCCGAACGATATGCCCTTCAATGCCTTTATTGCTCCATACGAGACGACAAGGTCATCCACTTCAAGCATCATGCCCGCATTGCGAGGCTTCACCATGGATTTCTCACGAGGCATGAATTTCGACGCAATTGATGCGAGCTTAAAACCGCTAGTCATTGCCTTCACCCCCCAAATACGCGCGTATCACCAAAGGATTGCTTCTGACCTGTTCCGGCGTTCCCGATGCTATCTTATTGCCATAATTCAAAACAACAATGCTATCGCATATTGTCATGACAAGCTTCATGTCATGCTCAATCAGAACGATGCTGATCCCCTTGTCTTTGATTCTCCTGATAAGACCGACCAGACTGGCGGTTTCATTGGGATTCATTCCGGCAGCCGGCTCGTCCAAGAAAATAAGCTTCGGATCCGATGCAAGCGCCCTGGCTATCTCAAGCTCGCGCTGATGACCATAAGGAAGGTTCTTCGCCAGCTCGTTCGCCTTATCCGACATTCCGAGAAAATCCAAAGCCCGGTATGCCCTTTCAACCATTTCCTCGCGCTCTTTTCCCATAAAAAGGAAACTCCTCATCCCAGCGACGAACCTCGGATTGCCGCCTAGTTTGAAATGAAGCCCTATAAGCACATTCTCTATGACTGTAAGCTCCTTAAAAAGCCTGATGTTCTGAAACGTTCTTGCAATTCCCTTTCTCGCTATCCGATACGGCGGAAGTCCGGTAATGTCCTCGCCATCGAAAATCACCCTGCCGCAAGTGGGCTTATCCAATCCGGTAATATCATTGAAGAATGTGGTTTTCCCGGCGCCATTCGGTCCTATAAGACCAGTCACCTCTCCCTTTTCACATTGGAAATCCACATTATTGACAGCCACAACGCCCCCGAATGCCCTAGTGAGATTCTTGGTTTCAAGCAAAGTCATACGCCACCCCTCTCAAACTTGTGACGCTTCGAACGGCCCAATATGCCCTCTGGTCTGAATATCATCATGACAACCAGTATTATCCCGAAAAGCATCTCCTTCAATTGCGGAGGTATCAGGTTCGTCAGATTCAGAAGCTCAGGCAAATAGGAGATTATCTGTATTATCAGAGCGCCTAGGAAGACGCCAAGCACATTCCCCATTCCGCCCAATACGACCATACACAAAACGATAACCGACATCATGAACGTATATGTTCCGGGAGATATCGAAAGCGTAAGAACCGAATAGAATCCGCCGCCTATGCTCGCCAAAGCAGCGCCTATGGAAAAGGCAAGCACTTTATACACCGTAGAATTTATCCCAGCGGACAACGCAGCCAGCTCATCTTCCCGAACCGCTTCAAGCGCGCGACCGATCCTCGTCTTGGAAAGCCTCAGGACAAGCAGCGCGCAAATCGTCAGTATCACGACCAGCATCAGCAGAAATCCGGCCTTGTTCAAATACGGATTTATCCTATACCCGAAAAAGCTCAGCATCGGTATCCTTTGAATGCCCATGGGCCCGTTGGTGAGAGATTGCCAGTTGTTGATGACATTGCGTATTATCTCTCCAAGTCCAAGCGTCGCTATCGCCAAATAATCACCTTTCAGCCTCAAAGTCGGCAAGCCGATGAGAATGCCCACGACTACGGCAACCGCTACGCCGACCAGAAGAGCAGGCCAAAAGCCGAACGAGAACTTTGTTGTCAGTATGGCTACGCTATAACTGCCGATCGCATAGAATCCGGCTTGGCATAGCGAAAGCATTCCGCCATATCCGGTTATCACATTCTGGCCCAATGCCATGAACGAAAACAAGCATGTGTAAATCAGAATCAGCAATACGAAATTCATATCACACCTTCTCCCTGATATTCTTGCCCAAAATGCCGGAGGGCTTCACTATCAATATCAATATGAGGACCACAAATGCGATGCTGTCCTTATATCCGACGGGAATGTGGAGAACCGCTATTCCGAACGTTTCCAGAAGACCAAGCATTATCCCGCCCAAAACGGCTCCGGCGATATCTCCTATTCCGCCGACGACAGCCGCAACAAAAGCCTTCATTCCAAGCATCATGCCCATTGTCGCATAAATCTTGATATCCAATGACACGAGCATTCCGGCAATCGCAGCAAAAACCGATCCTATGGCAAAGGTCACCGATATTATCCTGTCCGGATTTATGCCCATAAGAGCCGCCGCATCCTGATCGAGACTTGTCGCCCTTATGGCCTTGCCCGTTTTTGTCTTGTTTATGAAAAATATCAGAAACGCCATCGATGCAGCGGACACCGCAAGCACCATAAGCTGATGAGGAGTGATTGAAACCGAAAGGAAGCTTATCGGCGAATTGTCAAACGGATAATCCATCTTGCGCGATTGCGTTCCGAAAAGAAGCTGAGCGGCGTTTGACAGGAAATAGCTCACTCCTATCGCGCTAAGAAGAGGCGCCAGCCTTTCCGCCTTTCTAAGCGGCTTGTAGGCAACACGCTCGACGCTCATTCCCAAAAGCGCACAGAAAACGCACGATACGAGCATGGCCACAAAAAAAGCGAATATGGAAAAAGCTCCCGGACCGGCACTCCCCCTTATCGCATTGTATGTGAACAGCCCCACATAAGATCCCCACATGAGGATATCACCATGAGCGAAGTTTATGAACTTGAGTATACCGTAGACCATCGTGTATCCGAGCGCTACCAGCGCATATACTCCTCCAAGCGTGATCCCATTTATGAAATGTTGAAAAAAACTAGCCATAATACCGAAAAAACCCTGCCGGCACGGCGCATGCAACGCCGCAATCCGCACAGGACAAATCACATTTGCTACCAAAAAGCGCCCTCAAACGCCCCGAAGATCCATCCCGCCAGCGCCGTTCAAATCCGAATAGCATAGGCGGACTCTTGGCATCAGGCTTTCAAAAGCGCCCTCAAACGATTGCGAAAACTCAATTCGCTTTCTGCAATTTGTTATTCACTACCCTATATTCGCCAAGGAACGACGGGATTTTTCCATTCACCTTGTAAACGCCCTGATTGGCAATCAAGTCACCATTTGGCGCGAAATTAATCGTCCCGGAAACTCCAGCGAAATCCTTTGTCGCAGCCACCTGCTTGCGGAAGGCCTCTCTTGAATTCTCTCCTCTGTTGAGCATCCTCTCGGCAGCATCAATATATATGTTTGCAGCGTCATAAGCATTGCAAGCGAATGAATCCGGAGCATGTCCTGTCTTTTTGGAATACGCATTCACGAATGCGGAATAAAGCGTGGATGCCTTTACCTGAGGAGGCGCGACATACACTACTCCATCGGTATAAGCTCCGGCATTATCATATATTATCGGGTTGGAGAACCCATCACCGGAAAGGAACGGCTTTTTGATTCCAAGCTGGCTGGCCTGCTCAAGGATCTGCGCCATCTCCTCGGTATAATTCGGAATGTAAATGGCCTCAGCCGTACTGCTCTTAAGTCTTGTAAGCTGCGTTCTGAAATCCCTATCTCCGATATTGCAGGTCTCCGTCATGACCACTTGGCAACCCGGATTCGACTCGAAGCTCTTCTTCATCCCCTCATACAAGCCCTTGGAATAATCGTTCATAGTGTAAAGAACGGCCAGCTTCTTATACTTGAGCTCCTGAGCGAAATACGCCCCGGCAACCTCGCCCTGAAGGCCATCGGAAATAACCGTCCTGAAGATATAATCACCTGTATCCGTTATGTCCTTGTGCGTAGCGCTCGGAGACATCACGGTAATGCCGACATTCTGACACATTCCGGCTACGCTAAACGTCTCTCCCGTAAGAACAGGTCCCAATATGCCAAGCGCGGATTTGTCCGCGACAGCCTTTTCCGCCTGCGCAAGGGCCTTGTTCTGATCCCCTGCGGAATCCAAAGCCTCGAGCTGAACCGAAAATCTGGCATGAGCAGCCTCGGATCTGTTGAACTCCTCTATCGCATATTCCACGGCATCCCTGCAATATGTGCCGTAATTCGCATAATCACCCGTAAGCGGACCTATGAAATAAAACTTGACGGTCCTCTCCTCGCCCTTTCCGCTAGAGACATTCGACCCGCTCTTCTTATTGCATGAAACCGCAAACAGAGCAAAAAGCGACGCCACCAGCAAAACCAGCCCCATCTTTCTTCTAACCATATGCTTTTCTCCGTTAAAAACCACTTGAAAAACCTCGGAAAAACATCAGAGAATCCGAATTCCAAGATTTTTAAGAATTTCTTTGAATCAATGATAACATTAGAATGTGTTTTTTTCAAAAACACGGAAAACCGCAGCTTAGCCGTGAAAACCACAAAACTGCGACAGAATGCATCCCTCACACTGCGGGTTTGCGGATTTGCAGGTGTTGCGCCCGAAGAAATTAGCGGACATTGAAAACCGATACTGCCTGTCAGGCTCCAGAATCTCCGCAAAAAGCCTCTCGACCTTCAAAGGATCATTGGTATTCGCAAAGCCAAGCCGATTGGCCAGCCTTATGAAATGAGTATCACATATGATGGCCGGAAGATGAAAAACCTCTCCACGCACGCAATTAGCGGTCTTCCTTCCAACCCCCGGAAGCCTCGTAAGAGCTTCAAAATCCTGCGGTACCTTTCCCGCATGATCTCTGATAAGAATCCTGGCGGTCTCCCTCATGTTCGCAGCCTTGGACCTGTAAAGGCCGAGCGTTCTGATCACGTCCTCTATCTCAGATGCTTCCGCAGCAGCAAGCTTTTCAAGCGCATCAAACTTCGAGAACAAGGCATCCTTTATGCTCATGACCTTTTTATCCGAACACTGCGCAGACAAAATGACCAGCATCAGAAACTTCCAATCGGTCTCCTCCTGCAGGAAAACTATCCTTTCCGGGGTATTCGAATCCAGTACGCCGAAAACCGAATCCAATTTGCGCTTCAAAGCGATCTTACCTGAATTTCCCATAATGACATCGCCGCATGAACATTCCGCCGGATCAAAGCCTCTTGATTCCGGATAAGGGCCAGAATCTGAACATGCCCTTGCCTATCACCTTATTCATCCTGACAGGTCCGAAATAACGCCCATCCTGAGAATTGTCCCTGTTGTCTCCCAACGGCATCACATATCCGCCCTTCAGATAATAGCCATCCGACATCCTCTTCTTTTCGCATAACGCATTCGCCGAATACGGCATTATTCGAGCATCCGTATCCGCCTTGGACTGCATCATAGTGAAATAGTCGAATTTGCTGGCACCTGCGATGGAAGCTTCCGAATCGTAATACGCTGCGGGCATGAGCTTCGGATAAGCCGATGAGGAATACGAAAGCATCCTGCCGTAATTTCCGGAATGCCTTTCATCCTCCTCATCCAGAAGCCGCCGCGTGAACCCGCGCGTCCTATCGCTTTCCTTTTCCGCAACATCAGAGGAAAACCTCTGAACGAAAAGGTCTCCGTTTTCAAAAAACAGCCGATCGCCGGATGTCCCAACGCTCCTTTTAACATACAGCTTGCCTTCCTTGCTTGGATTGTATATTGAAAAAGTCACAAGAAATAGAAAATTCTCAATATTCTCACGCACTATCCCCTTGCTTGAATACGCAGGATTGTAGAACACTATGACATCACCCTCATTCGCCCATCTGGAATCCGTCTTATATCCGAAACTGCATAATTCGGTTCCATACGCCCTCTTGTACACTCCTATCCTGTTGGAAATGTTGAGCGTGGTCATCATGCTTTCCGAGGGGATCACAAACAGTTGAAAAAAATAAAGGCTTACCAAAAACACCGCCACGACCGCAAAAGCAAACGAATGCACCCAATCAAGCGCTTCGCCTTTCGCCGTGGCCTTGGCGGCTGCGGCTTTGGCTTTCCTGGCCTTCCGCCATGTAAGAAGACGCTCGGTCTTCGCTTGCATCCTATCCAAAAACGCCACAATCGTTTTGCCGTTCACGTTCATTCCGTCACCATCCGTCCGCCTGCGATCCTCTATCTGCCGCGAATCTCACGCTGTATCTCACGCTTGAGATCCCTCTCCTTTATGACGTTCTTCTTATCAACCAAAGTCTTTCCGCGCACCAATGCCAATGACCCCTTTATGAGGTTCTTTTTCAGATATATCTGCGTTATAACAAGACTGAACCCCTTTTCCTCAACCTTTCGCCTCAGCCTCTTGATCTCCTGCTTGTGACACAGCAAACGTCTCGGACGACCAGGCTTGTGGTTGAAAATCGATGACTCCTTATACGGCTGAATCGTAAAATTAACGAGAAAAAGGGAGCCGTTCTCTATTTTCACATAACTGTCCTGAAACGAGAACATTCCCGC
>CADBSO010000047.1 GCA_902797395.1 uncultured Spirochaetales bacterium | reverse complement strand
AATACATTTATTCTGCCATATCCAATCGCCGGATATGCGCCGCATATGCGCGCTTTGGGTCGCAAAGCCATTTGGATAGGCACGAATCAAGCCATCAGAACCAGAATGCGAAACTTCTCACTCCCTCGCCCTCAAGCCTTATGCTTTCCGGAATCTGATCCCATTTGTTTATCACAAAGGAAAGCTCCGGCAAATCCGAATGCTCGTAGCCTGTTCTCGCATTGCTTATTCTGAACCCCTTCTCAGTCAAGACGCCATCAACCACGCTTTTCGTGAATCCCCAATCATTCGTGCATTCGTATTGGCTGCTGGCGCATTCAGGCAAAGAAACGCTTGCAGACAAATCGGAGGCGCATTGGCAGAGATATTCCAAATACGCATCCTTGAAATCCTTATAAAGAATCGATTTCGTCATCCTGTTTATATTGCAGAAAAGCAGGTAGTAATCAGCATCCGCGATTCTTATCAATTCATACAAGCTGTCACGCCATGAATGGAACTTGTTCTCAACATCCTCCCCATATTTGGCCGCAACATAAGAGAAGAAAAGTCCGCCGGCGCCATAGACCGCATAATCATTTCCGGAATCAGCGCCCGTATCATACGCATTGATCTCAGGCCTCCAAGTATCCATGCTTTCAAGCCAGCTTTTAACAGCGTTCTCGTCGGTTTTTCCAAGAATCCTATATGGAGCGTAATTGGCGGTACCCTCTATCCAAAACAAGCTTCCATTCAATGATGACGCATACATGATGGGTGCGTAAGTCCTGCCTTCGGAATCGTAAACAGTGCCCGTCTCATCATCTATGAAATCAGTAAGTTCAGCCTCCGCCTTCAAAAGCACATTCGAATCCATCAGGAAATGCATGTATTCATGCACCAGCGTGCCCACAGCAGCCTCAGCGGCCTGCAACCTGGAACGCCCGAACTTCTCCGAATATCCTTCCAAATACCTTGAGTTTATATAGAACACATCGGCATTATTGCTGAATGACCCCGGTCTGATATTAGTGGGATCATACGCTCCGGACGTTCCGGAGAAGCTTTTGCCGAATGCTGTTTCCCTATACCTCACGCTATTCGCTCCGAAATCAGTGACAATCACATAGAAATACTCGGTCTTATCGCTATCATACTCCACAAGCTCGAATGAGCTGCGCTCCGCACCGAGAACATCATCTCTGAGCGTTCCGTTCAGGAAATTCCTCTTCATCTCATTCCAATACTCATCACCCAATTCACCCCAGAGGCCTTTTTTCGCATCTTCGGAAATATAATACTTGACTTTGTTCTTGGTGTCCGTGAACCAATACAGTCCGGTTTCCTTTCCGACATATCCGACCATATCGATCCATCTGACATCATCACTCTCGGGAACGCTCTTTCCCGATAATGAGAAATATCCGCCAGATCTCATCCGACCTTCGCCTTTCAACGACCAATCGCTCTTATCAACGCCAGCGTATTCCCCTTCCGGATATCCTATGGTTATCGTATAGAGGTTTCTTGCGTTTCCGGTGTCTATTATCGTAGACTTTCCGGCTATAAGCTCTACGCTGTTGCTCCCCTTATTCGTTGCCTCAACGGGAAGATTGGCGGTTTCATCGCCGCCATTGCCGCCGCTATCGTCACTGCCAGCGCTATCGCCGTTATTGGCATCATCATCACCCGTGCCCTCGCTCTGACCTTCTGAACCGTCATCACTTCCCTGACCGCCATTATCGGACGGCTGCTGCGAATCATCACTAACGGCTTTTATCGAATACCTGAAAACAAAATCAGAAGTTATCTCCTTCACAAGATCGGATGACCTTTCAAACCAGTTCCTATCCAGAACCACCTCATATTCGGCATCATCCATTGTGTTCGGAGTGCCAGAAATCCTAAGCAGCAGTTTCGCATCACCGCGCCTGATATCCTTAGCAACTGTCAATAAGGCCCAATCCGGGAGCCCACTGCAGGCACCTAGAGCCTTCATATCCGCACCTTTGCGCAACTTCCTCTCCGCATGACCATTGAAACGAAGATTGTCAAGAGAATATGCGATGCTGCCTGACACATCATCATCCGTATTGCGAATCACCAATTCCTTATCTCCAGAATCCCGTATGCCATATTCAAGCGAAGCGATGATCCCGTTCTTGAAACAGCATCCGAAAACATATGATTCGGCAGGTTCGGACACATTCGAACTGCTCGGACGCATCCAGTCGCTGCTAATGTCCAAAACGAACGAAAAATCACGCGCCTCATCAGGCACTCCGGAAATCGTAAGGCCCAATCTATCGCCGCCATTTTCAGCAGGTTCCCTGACAACGATGCTGACCCAATCCGGAAAATCTCCGGGAAAGATATCAGAAGATGCGAGATCCCTTCCTTTCCTGAATTCCTCCTGTGCCAGAGAATTGAATTTCAAATTAATCAAATCGAGCGTCACTTCAACCCCAACCTCGGATGTCAGATCGTAAAACGATATGCTGTTCTTTCCTGACATCACCACCTGCGGCCTAAGCATACATCCCGGCTCTTTAGTCAGCACGACCCCTATGCTCACATCCTCCGCCGCGGCGCCACCCGGCAAAGAACTGAAAAGATCTTTCCCCAATGACACGCTGATATGCTTGTCGCCTGATGAGCTATCCGATCCCAGCGCGCCTTCGATTCTTACAACGAGTTCGGTGTCGCCTTTTGAAACATCCTCGGCCACGACTACGCTTACTCCATCCGGAAGCCCGGAAAACATATGGGATATATCGGTTCCGGCAGTCAGCAGTCCCGCAGCAGCGGAATTGAAACAATATCCATTCGTGTTAAGCACAAGCAGGCTATTGACGCTTCCGGAATCATCGATCTCCACAATTCCCTCATTTCCGGAACGGGTCCACCTGCCCGAAACATTGCCGTCGCACGAAAACAGCAGCAATAAAAAAAGCATGCAAAATGTCAACGAAATCTTTCTCACAGAACCCATGCAACCCATAGAAACCCCAACCCGACAAGCGGCAATCAAACACCATGCGCACAACGCAATGCGGATGCCAAACGCGCAACCTGCTGTTATTATAACTGTAATGTGCCGTTTTTTCCATGGTTTTCGGAGTTTTTCCAAAATTTGACAATAAACTCCATTTTTCATAGAATGAAAACATATACATTATTCGCCGCCTTAGCTCAGTTGGCCAGAGCATCTGACTTGTAATCAGAGGGTCGTCAGTTCGAATCCGACAGGCGGCTTCGGTTGTGAATGTTTTCACAGTTTAAGGGCACTTCTAAGAACTGCTGTTTGAAAACGCCTGCGGATTTCCGAGGCGAAAAAACAGTATCTTTCCTTTCCGAGAGGAAAAGGAAAAACAGGAGTGTTGGCCGTTCTCGAGGCTTTTTGCCGGTTTTCTGACCGGAAAGGCGTTTGATTAATCAAAGGACTTTAATGCAAATGAAACATTGCGAATACACACCATCGGGAGTTTGCGCTCGCAAGATTGAATTCGATCTTGACGGCGATATCGTGAGAAATGTCTGTTTTCAGGGAGGCTGCAACGGAAACCTCAAGGCCATATCAAAGCTTGTCGAAGGCATGACCGCGCAGCAAATAAGCGAAAAGCTGAAAGGAAATACCTGCGGGGCAAAAAAAACATCCTGCGCGGATCAATTGACAATCGCGATTTCCGAGAATCTCTGACAAGTTTTTTCCAAAACACTTCTGCAAGCCTGCTGATTCAAGGACAGCAGATCTCAAAACCCGAAAAAATGAAAAGCACTCGTGAGTGGGTTTTGATCATTCGATTTCAACGTCTGGAAGCCAATGAATCACTTGTCATGTCCGCTGCTATCATGCTATTGCGTATCAGCATTGGCATCAGCGTCATCACCATTCTTATGCCTCTTCTCCCACCTCGTGACAAATATGATGTCTCAAGCGTTCTCCATATTCTGAAAGTTTGCGGAATAAACGACACGAACATCACAAATACTCCTGAAACCGCTCCGATCCCGCTCTTTTTCTTTCCGAAGATTATGCGCTCGATATCATCCGAAAGCTTCCACATATCATAAAATCCTGTCGATCTGAACAAAAACGAAGCCAACGATATCAGCGCTACTGTCCTCAACATGAGAAGAACGTTGAAATCCGCCATCCCCACATCACAGATTCGCTTTCCCCGAATAAATATCGATATCACATCAGACCAAAGAATCATGACAAAACAAGCAACCGCCTGCTTCAAATCAGCAAGAAGACGGCATACTCCTATCCCGGACACGGAATACGCGGCGATGATGAATGCGATTGACAGCGCAACAAACTCCAACCTAAGCGAAAACATGACCGCTGATAACGCAAAATACAAAACAACCTTCAGGAAAGTTGGAACCGAATATGCGAACCCCTTCCCCTTCGAATATGAAAAAAATGCGTCTTTCATAGCCAAACCAGGCTTTTAATGCCTTTGGCGGCAACTTCAGGCTCCCTTATGCCCCACTTGTTCAAACTTCCCAATGCGCCCTCGGGGTTTCCGGAATATACGAGGACTCCATTATCGAGAACAAACAGCTTGTCTGCAAGCCCAAGACACTTCTCCAGTTCATGCGTAATAAGCACGATTGTCCTCCCCTCATCCTTCAGTCTCGCAATCATTCGATTCATTTCCCTCACACCAGGATAATCCAGATTGCTATATGGCTCATCAAAAAAAATCACATCCCTGCCCAAAGCCAAGACGGAGGCCGCAAGCAGTCTTCTTCCCTCCCCGGACGATAACGCATGGCTAGGCCTATTCTCCTTTCCCTTTAATCCTGCATCCTCAAGAAGCGACATGGCAATCTCTTTGGGATTCCTCATTTTCCTATCCCTGATTCCCAAACTCAGGAGAACATCATCGAGAGCAGTATCCCCTAATATGCTTTCGCGGACATTCTGAAAAACCATTCCGATGCTTTTGCCGGTTGCGTTGCGGCTATCGTTCTCGCACGGAAAAGCGACATTACCCGAATCAGGCCTTACAAGTCCGCCGGCAATACTCATCAAAAGGCTTTTTCCACTGCCATTCCTTCCGGCCAAAATGCAGAATTCACCTTTGCCAACATCAAACGAAACATCATTAAGAGCATGAAATACCTGTCCGCCGAAGCCTTTGAAGCTCTTGGACACATGACAAAAGGAAACAGCAACATCGAAAGCTTCCTCTTCCATCATTCCCTTGACATCAGCCCTCTTACAGCAGGACGAACCTTGAAAGACACGAAGGCTGCCAAAAACATCTTAATCATATCAGGAATCACATATGGTATCAGGCATATTGCAATTGACTGGGAAAACGACTTGCCCATAACCCGCATGAAATGCCATATTCCAGGCACGTAAATAAGCGTAAAACCACAAAAAGACGACGCTAGACAAACAGCAAAGCCTTTAACGCCGACAATATCACAGCCTTTCTTGTCAGACCATGCAAAAAACATCCCCGAAACTATCGCTGCAATCAAATAGCCTATCAGGAAACCGCCCGTAGGCGATGCGAATCTCGCCAATCCGCCGCCGCCGCCCGAAAACACGGGAAATCCCAGCGCTCCCGCGATCAGAAATATCGCAACGGAAACACCGCCCCATATGCTGCCAAGCAAAAGTCCCGACATGACGGCCATCATATTCTGAAGCACTATGGGAACAGGCGAAGCAGGTATTGGAACGCATATGAAAGCGCAAACGGAAATCAATGCGGCGAACAAAGTTGAAAATACCAATTTCCTCGATGCCGTTCTGTTCATACCCCAAATCCGAACGATTGTCCGAAACTCCTATCTGAATATCGAGAAAAACCCAAAAGGATCAAACTTCCAAACAGCATACGATACCACAAGCGCAACTTGAACCAGAAGCCAGAATATCGCAATAACCACGCCTACCAAGCTGATGTTCTGATTGACGCTTCTTTTGGAACCAATCATGCACATTATCAAACCAGGTATGGCAATGCCAATAAGCGATAGCACAAACCCTACCACCCCGATCCTGTTGGTTTCCCTAACAATGAACGCATCATCATAATTGTATCCGACACCGCCCAAAATATCATGCTCCGTTTTTCAGAATTTTTCCCAAAATTGGTTTCAAATGACATGGCAGTTCAAAGCCATACCATGCATTATAGCTCATTATAATATAATCATTTTTTCAGCAAAATTGCAATTATAATCGCTTAAATCAGACTTCGAGACTTTCAAAACACTTCAAATTTATGAAACTCCGTCATAAGCCGCTTCAACTATGCTCCGCAACTTTTCCGCATCATCGACATCATCCACCGCAATCATTGGCTTGCCTCCTTCATACGGAAGCTCCAATCTGCAATCCGGCACGAGCAAACGCACTGGCGGAACATCCTTTAAAAGGAGACGATTATCGTAAATTCCGCCTATGACTTTTCCTTTATAATAGAGGATGTATTCGCCCATCATCTTCCTATGCGACAATTCTCCAACGCCATTCAACTGATCCAATACGAATTCCAAATATTCCGCGCTTGATGGCATGTAACGACACCCCCGTTTTCAAGAACTGCAGATGCGATGCTTATCCGACTCTAGGGCACTTCTAAAAACCTGCTGTTTGAAAATGCCTGCGGATTTCCGAGACAGAAAAACGGCAGATTTTCCTTTCCAAGAAGAAAAGGAAAACAGGAATACTGACCGTTCCCGAGGCTTTTTGCCGGTTTTATGGTCGGAAAGGCGTCTGGCAGGTTCGGACTCTAAGGTTTTTAGAAGTGTCCTCTACTCAACCAGCCCTCGTTTCTTTAGCCTGGCGCGTATCGCCCCGCAAGTGCGATCGTGTGACTTGGCTATTTCAGACACCTTCATTCCGGATCCGAACTCCTCATCAAGCCTGAAATCCTCTTCTTCCGTCCATGCTGCTCCGGCGCTGCTTGGCTTTTCTCTTTGCTCGGACTTCAAGACCACACGATTCGGATTGCCACCGCCGGCGGAACCACCCGAAGAATCGTCCGAAATGCTCGTAACAGAATCAGGATTATCATCCGCATACGCCCTTATCGCCTCGATGAACCTGCTTCCGTACTTTTCCAGTTTCGCCTCTCCGACACCGGACACATCCAGCATCATCTCCCGATCGCACGGCATTTTCACAGTCATATCAACAAGCGTTCTATCGCTGAAAACAATATACGGAGGAATCCCCTCATCCCTGGCAATCTCAAACCGAAGCTTCCTGAGGATATCGAACAACTCATAGCCGGCCTTTGTAAGCACGTCGGTTTTCCTGCGATCCGCCTTTTTCAAATGAGATGCGACTGCGGGCTTTGCCTCCTTAGGCATCCTGATCAGAACATGCGCATCCGGATTTTTAAGCGGCTCTATGTCACCGATGCGCATCACGCTGTATTCATCCGCAGTCCGATAAAGATATCCAGCTGAAATCATCTGGCTCGCGAGCAACCTGAGCTCGCTTTCTCTGCGATGCCTTAAAGCGCCGTATGTCTTATATCCAGTCGCACCCAATTCCTTCAATCTGGCCCTATTCGCACCCAGAAGGATCCCCAATATTATGTTCAAGCCATATCTTCCTTTAGCTTCCCATACGCAATTCACAAACTTCTTGGCATCTTCAGTCATATCGATTTCGATAAATTCACGCCGGCAGTTTCCGCAATTCCCACATTGAGCATTGCGTTTCTCGCCAAAATACTCAAGAATGCGATTGCGAAAGCATCCCGATGTCCTGCAATACTCTTCCATGACCTGAAGCCTTCTTGCATCACGCTGTCTTATAAGATCAATATCCTCATAAGGAATACCTGAGAAATCCTTGCGTTCAAGCAGAAACTTGTCCGTGGCTACGTCCTGCGGAGAAAACAGCAAGATGCAGTTAGCAGGCTCCCCATCCCTCCCCGCACGCCCCGCTTCTTGATAGTAGTTCTCCATGGATTGCGGCATATTGTAATGCATGACAAATCGAACATTGGACTTGTCTATTCCCATCCCGAATGCATTTGTGGCGACAATCACCGAAGACCTGTCAAAAATGAAATCATCCTGATTCCGCTTTCGGCTCTCAGCGCTCATTCCAGCATGATATTTCGTTGCGGATACGCCTGCCGACACAAGCAATTCATGAATCGCGTCAACATTCTTCCTTGTGGCGCAGTATATGATTCCGCTGTCATCCTGATGCTTCCTCACATATTCCAAGACATAACCGTTCTTATCCTTTATCGATTCGACATCGAAATAAAGATTCTCGCGATCGAATCCCGTAACGATTATCTTGGGGTCATGAAGCCTCAGCATGCAGGAGATATCTTCTCTCACCTCTTGCGTAGCAGTCGCAGTAAACGCGCCTACAACAGGCCTTTCAGGCAAGGAGCATATGAAATCAACGATCCTCAAATAGCTCGGTCTGAAATCCTGTCCCCATTGAGAAATGCAATGCGCCTCATCAACCGTCACCGTTGAAATCATCACATTGCGTACGAAACCAATAAAGTCATAGCTTTCAAGGCGCTCCGGAGCAATATACAGAAGCTTGAATCTCCCTTCCCGCGCCTTGGAATAGACTTGCGCAATCTGGCTATCCGTCATGAACGAATTGATGCAAGAAGCGCCAATCCCCATATCGTTCAATGCTGTGACCTGATCCTGCATGAGCGATATGAGCGGAGATATGACAATTGCAATTCCAGGCAAAAGCAATGCCGGAACCTGATAGCAAACGGACTTCCCAGCACCTGTTGGCATAATCGCCAGCACATCTTTTCCAGACAGGATGGCATCTATGATCTCCTCCTGACCCGGCTTGAACGAATCGTAACCGTAGTATGTCTTAAGAGCTTCCTTCGCATTCATATTCGCATACGAAACCCCCTGATCGATCAAAACAGCTGAAAAACAGCAGGAAAACGCCAGCAATCAGTCCTTCTTAAGCCTTATCGTATAAGAATAGCCTTTCCACGACGCTTCGCTATCGGACACGCTCGTCGCAACAATCGAATCCCATGCCGTTGAAGAAGACGATTCCCTCATCTTGAATTCGTGCTGATTGGAAATGTTTTTTCCGCTATAGAAAAATCCGATTGTACCAAAATGCAAATTCGCATTGCTTATCGTATCATCGGGAGTAGCTGCCAGATTATCAGTGGAATCATCCGCTTTAAACCATATGCTCAAGTTGTAATTATCATCGAAACGCGCGATCATGTATTCGCCGCCATGTTCGCTATTTGACCGTTCCTGCTCACTGCTCACATAATACTCATTGCTAGCAGGCTTTACGAAATCGCTTATTTTCTTGTAAGTGACCTCGCGTATGCCTCCCTGCCCGTCAGGATATAAGGTTATTCTCAAATCATCTCCCGCCGAAGCCCGAACAACCGTATTTCCGCTTGGATTCACATCCCTCTCAAAAGTCACTGGCGTCGAAGCGAAATCATTTTCCAGATACTTGCCCCAGTTATCATATTTCTTGCATGTGATATTTCCTGCATTGGTTGCAATATTCACATCATATACCGTATCATCAGCGACTATATACGAACCGCTTATGCTCACATCATCAAGATTATAAACATTGTATTCAGCGCTGCATGTAGCGCCTTTATATGCGATTGTCATGGTCTTGCCCGACCCTGCCGCAGACGTATCGAAACCCGTTACGGTTACGCCAGCATTGGAAAGCGAATTCTCAACAGTCTCTATAACGCCTGTAGAGCTCTTATATGTCAAATTGCCGTCATTCTTATTTTCCATTCCAACGCCATAATATGTCCTATAGTTTTGATACGACAATGAAGGCGTCGTCAAACCGCCGCCGCCAGAACCGCCATTGCTTCCTGAACCATCACATGAAAAACTTGCAAAAGCGAAAACGCCCAGCAATACAAAACCAAAAATACCCTTATAAAACCTTCTCATGCCGCTAATTCTACACTCAATCCGATTTTTCATCAATCAGCGCCCTTCACCCCAAATCGTCGCCCTCCCATAAAACTCATATAAGCGGTATTTAAAGCGGTTAATAAACTCAAGGGCACTTCTAAAAACCTCAGAGTCCGAACCTGCCAGACGCCTT
>CADBSO010000046.1 GCA_902797395.1 uncultured Spirochaetales bacterium | reverse complement strand
GGCTTTTCGCCCCAAAGCGTGCCTCTCCAGCACCTCTCCGGCTCTGCGGCTCTGTCCTATCAGTCAAACTTTCGGACATAGCCAAAAACTTCAGGAAAATTCTAAGACCTCTTCCAAAAAGAAGCCTGAAACAGATGGCTTCGTTTGGGAGAGGTTTTTTATTGGCTGCGGCCGGATGAATTTATTCTGCTGCTTTTCCGATTGAACGGCTCTGCATTGTCAGTTGATTTTTCGGATGGATTGTGACAAATCATCATTTTTCGATTTTATACTGTAGAGGGTCGTAAGGATGAAATCTACAGGTAATAATTCTACAGGCAACAATGGCGAAACGGCTGATGATGGAACAATTCGGCATTACAGGGAATTGGTTGGGCGGTTGACGCTTCTTGATGATATCTTCATGAAGGTCTTTTTCAAGGACAGTCCCGAATGTGTTGAATATGTTCTGAGGATAATCTTGGGCAAGTCGGATCTGATGGTGAGAAATGTTAGTGAGGATTACGAGATTCCGTCAGTTGGCGCTAGAAGCGTTCGGTTGGATGTGTATGCTGAGGATTCTGATGGCAGGCGATATGATATAGAGATTCAGAATGCATCGCAGCCAGCGATTGTCAGGCGCGCAAGGTATTATGCTAGTGCTATGACACTGGCGTCGCTTGCTAAGGGCGAGTCGTATTCGTCTATGAACGAGACATATGTGGTGTTCATATGCGGTTACGATCCATTCGACAAAGGGCTTTTGCTTTATACTGGCAAGGTGGCATGTGATCAGGATGAATCGGTTCCAATGGATGATGGATGTTTTTTTATTTATATGAATTGCATGCATGGCGATGTGAATACGCAGCTGGGCAGGCTGGCACATGATTTCAGATGCGCTGATGCGGATGCGATGTACAGCGGCATTTTATCAAAACGTGTGAAATGTGTAAAATCAACGATGTCTATGGAGGGCGGTAGCATGATAATGACAGTTACGGAAGAGCTTCGTCAAGAAGCTAGGCGGGAAGGCCTTCGAGAAGGTCTGCAGGAAGGTAAGCAGAAAGGCAGGCAGGAGGGCAGGCAGGAGGGCAGGCAGGAGGGCAGGCAGGAGGGTTTGCGGGAAGGCATTATAGAGGGTAGGAAGGATGCTCAGGTGCAAATTGCCAAGGCAATGCTTGCCGATAATATGTCCGTGGAGAAGATCGCCATGTATTCGGGATTGGCCGTGAGCGATGTGCTGAAGATTGCCGCGTCATGCAGTTGACAGCATGCATTGCTGATGGTTTTTTAGAACGTGGTTTTCTTCGAAGAATGCCCTGGTTCAAAATAGGCTTCGCATCATTTTGAAATGAGTTTTGAAAAAACCTTAGAAGAAAAATATACGATGAAATCAAAAAGTGGTATGAAACTGATTCCAAGGCATTGCTGATAGAGGGTGCCAGGCAAGTCGGGAAGACAACGGTAATAGAGGAGTTTCTTAAAAGCGAATCGAACAGTTTCGCGGCCTCCAATCTTATTGAAGATGCCGAAGTGCTGAAGGCGGTGGATAGCGCTGCGAATGCTGGCGAGCTGTTGCTTAGGCTTTCCGCTTTTTCCAAGAAGCCTCTTGTTCCAAACAAGACAGTATTGTTCATAAATGAGATTCAGCAGGCAAAGGATGCTTTCGCATTGGTTAAATATCTTGTTAAAGACGGACGCTATAGGTTTGTTTTTTCAGGTTCGCTTTTGGGCGTGAAAATGCAGAGCATATAATCATTTCCCGTTGGGTTCATGAGGGTGTTGCAGATGTATCCCATGGACTTTGAGGAATTTTTAATGGCTGTTGGCATCAATGCGGACACGATGAGCTATTTGAGGGGTTGCTACGATAATTTCAATGAAGTTGATCCGGTTGTGCATGACAGGATTATGAAAGCTTTCAATACGTATCTTATAATAGGCGGAAAGCCTGAAGCGGTAGAGGCATACGTTCGCACCAATAACATCCAGGATGTTGTTAGGGTTCAAAAAGACATAGACTCGAATTATCTGAGGCATATAAGCAAGTATAACAGGGACCAGTCGGTTCTGATTCAAGACATATATCAGCTTATTCCTTCTGAATTGAACAACCAAAACAAGAGGTTCATATTGAAGGAGCTTAACCAGAAGGCGCGGTTTTACAAGTATGAATCATCGTCCACATGGCTTTCAAATAGCGGTGTCGGGATATTCGCCTATAACGTCGATGAGCCGAAATATCCGCTCCTGGCAAGCAAGGAAAGGGCGCTTTTCAAGCTTTTCCCTTCTGATGTCGGTCTGCTGTCGTGCAAGTTGCTGAATGGAAACCAGATCAGGATATTGAACGGAGAAGTGAATCTGAATTTCGGAAGCATTTACGAATCTGTGACCGCTCAGGAGCTTGCTGCTCATGGCTTTCAGTTGTTTTATTATAATAGCAAGAAGACCGGGGAGATTGATTTTCTCATAGAACATGAAGGAAATGTGATTGCCATAGAGGTGAAAAGCGGAAAGGATTGCAAAGAGGCATTCCGCTCTTAATAACCTTTTGTCGAATAAGTGTTTTGGCATAAGAAGAGGGTATGTTTTGTCAAATTTTAATTTGAAAGCGGAAGGGAACAGGATATATCTCCCGATTTACATGCTGATGTTCTTGAAGAACGGATATGATTTTCCATCGCCAACTTACTTGCCGAAACTTGAGCTTTAGCATATGATTGCCATATGATAAGATACAAGATTAGACCGTATTTTCTGCCGCTCATCCGTAGTGGCAAGAAGAAACATGAATATCGTTTAGCAAATAGAAATGTTGCAGTTGGCGACCGCTTGCTGCTGGTTTCCAATTCGGACGAATCGGACTGTGTCACAGTCAGGGTTGTCGGTATCGAGCATTACGGCAATTGGCGAGAGGCGCTTGCTGACAGGTGGGAAGGCGAGTTTCAGGGGCTGTATGATACTTTTGATGTCTTGATAGAAGAATGCGAGGGCTACTATTCGGAAGAAGATGTTGAAAGGTACGGGATAAACGCCTTTGAAATAGTTGCTGTTGAGTAGTTTGGGCTGGGGCTTGTGTGACTTTGGGTCTTGGGTAGCGGCACCACGACTGTTTTTGCTCTTGCTTTATCGCGTTGCAAGCTATGGCACTGGCTATATAGCTATGTTATCTCGCAGCTGGTTAGCATGTTTTTGACTAGCTCATGAATGGTTAGCGAAGGGTTGTCCTCGTAGTAGGCTAATGTTTTTAAGTGAATTAGCCTTTTGGCGTTGTCTTTGTTCTTTTTCATGATATTTTCGGATCTGGAAACTGCATTAATCACATCTTGTAGATTTATTTTGGACAGCAATATCTTGAAATTCTTTTCGGACTTGTATTCTTTTGTTCCTTCGAAGGCGGTGTCAAAAGATTTGTTAATGAACTGCAAATATTCGCCTTTTGTATTTAGAGGAGCGGATAGATCTTGTTTGTGTAGGATTATCCATAACTCGAAGGACAGGTTTGAGTATTTGATAGCCAGTTTGTTGTTTTTGGTTTGCTTCTTGAATTTTGCGAATTCGGAATCAATGTTGATTAGGTTGTTGGATTTATCTGCCGGATTTGATCCTTCAATATCGCAAACATATGCAAATGCAGGCATGGAGATTGCAGGAATGCTTTTTAATGCCTTTATTGGGTTTTTATGCGGCAAGAATTGAATTGAGATTTTTTTATTTGATGATTCGTTGTTGTTGATGAGGAGTTGCAGGCGTTCGAAATATTGCCGTTCTGTTTCTCCTTCCACCATGATTGTAAACTTTTCACAAAATTTTCTTGTACTCATATGGGCTTTAGTCCTTGGAGACGGTATTTTTAGTGTTGATGTAATCGTCAATGACTTGTGAGAAATCCACATCTTGAATAGCGCCGTATTTGCTTATAAAATAGTTTTTCATATAGTCTTCGCTTCTTCTCACACCATCTTTCGTTTTGAAATCCGATAGGGAGTAGTGAACGCTAGTTGTTTTTGAGTTCTTCTCAACAAATTTTATTTCATCCCTTCTGAACAAATCGGCATTCAGGAAGATTGGATTGTGGGTATTGAAAATCAGTTGGGCATGTTTGGTGTTTATTTCATCGTTGTGAAAAATCTTTATCAGATTCATGAATGCAATTGGGTGGATCGAGGCATCGAATTCATCTACTGCCAGGATTCCTCCGGTTTTGAGCGCCTTTAGTATGAGCGGAAATTCATATAGAAATCTTATGGTGCCATATGATTCGAAATAGCTTGAATTGACGCATTCGCCTTTGTTGTCGTTGATAAAGCTGACAATCCTTAAGGCGTTGTTTTGTTCTTTGGTATATCCTGTTTTGCTTGCGGATTGTCCGAAAATTTCCAGGGATTTGTCAAGCGTAGGTCCGGCATAATAATTGCCTTCCGGTTTTTCGACAAAAAGATTAAAATCGAATGTCCTGATCAAATTGGTGCTGACTACAACTAGAAACTTGTCTTTTAGCCACATTTCGAATATTTCCACAATTTTATTTGATATGATGTTTTTGAAACCGTTGGTGAGAAATAGTTCTGTGGGTCTTAAACTGTTTTCTGCTATTCTTTCAAGCCTTATTTTCGCGATTTTGTTGTTGAGGTGCTGATTAATGGGGGTTATGGCTAATTTGGAAAGTTCATTATTTTCTCGTTCGTATATAATCCTATCGTTTATTCTGAGGATTTCGCTTTTGATTTGACGCTCAAAATGCGATTCTTTGAAAGAACCGAGCGCAATGCTTATTTTGTAGTTGAATAGCAAATCTGATTCTATGAATTTGATTTCAAAATCAACAGATTCGGATGAATTGCTGCTGATATTAGGGATGTATTCAAGCTGGCAGGAAGATATGTTGATCGGCTCGAATTGTTCGCAGTTATTTATGTTGCCTCTCAAGGCGATATTTTTGAAAACATCCATTGCATTGATGATTGTTGATTTGCCGGATGCATTGGGACCATATATGACAGCGCTGCATAGTGCTGAATGGTTTTTACTTCCGATTTTAGAACTCAGAATGCTGTAATCCAAGTCTTTTTGCTTCGGAGCCGGTATCATTGAGAATGTCATTTCATCTTTAAAGCACCGAAAATTCTTTGTTTTAAATTCTAAAAGCATAGGAAATTATAAGAAAAATGAGTTGATTTTGCAAAAATTTCGTAAAATGAGTGTATTTTACTACTTGATTCGGATCTTTTGCAATTTGGATAGAAAGTGATGATGTGGCGGCGAAGTTCTCAATAGGGAATGGAAAAAAATATAGTTTTATGCTATAATTTTTGCTCTCACTTTGTTTGTATATCATTATTTGATATAGTGTGCGTTGCACGATATGTGCTAATGCGTATTGTGAAGCGAGGCGTATCAACTATATGCGCTCAGGAGATTTTAATGTCAGCATCGAAGATAAATTACGAAGAGCTTAAACCATTTGTCCCTCAGAACGGAAACGAGGAAAACTACGTTTTGCTCACTCGATATCTTCTGATGAAGGGTGGCGGGTGAGGCTGAGAGATGGTAATTAAGATAACTAATAGGTTTGGCTTGATGACTGTCGATATGGATAATTATTATGGATACAATGGCAAACAACGATCATCTTAAAAATAAAAACAAGACAAGGCTGAAAATCTGTAGTTTATTTTCTGGGTGCGGTGGAATGGATCTTGGATCAGTCGGAGGATTTATATTTCAAGGAAAAAAATATAATCGTCTTCCTACTGAAATTATATTTTCAAACGACATTGATATCGATGCAGTCTCTGCATATAATTCAAATTTGAAGTTGTTTCATCATAAGAAAAAATGTAGGCTTGGTGATATTCGTGAAATTCCATCATCGGATATTCCAGACTTTGATATAATGCTTGCAGGCTTTCCATGTCAGCCATTTTCGAATGCTGGAAATAGGCGTGGGGTTAATGATTCTAATGGACGAGGAACTCTATTTGAAGTCTGTGAGCGTGTACTGAAAGATAAGGCACTGCTCAATCACAAACCGAAAGCATTTGTGTTTGAAAATGTGAGAGGAATATTATCTTCTAAAATGCCAAATGGCATAACGGTTACAAATGAAATACGTAAGAGGATGGAGGCCTTAGGGTATTCCGTTTCGCAGCGATTGGTGTGCTCTAGTGACTATGGCGTTCCTCAGAAAAGATATAGGGTTCTGATTATCGGAGTGGATGAGGATTTGAAAAAACATTGTTTTGATTTTGATGCTGCAGACGATATAGTGAAATCATTTAAGCTGCCTTCTGAAAAGAATCATACGGAATACGATCTTTTACTTGGCTCGATTTTGAAAGATATTGATGATCCTGGTGAATACTGGGAATATACACAATCCACGCAGTCGATGGTCGAGAAGATAGGAATTTGTAGTCACGGCAAAGATGCTATAGATTTTTTTAAGAAGAGGGTAGCTATCTCTCGAATGCCTAAAAATATTGGTGAAGGGCGATCGTGGAAAAATATATCTCCAGAACTGCTCTCGGAGAGGTTTTTAAAAATATATAATGATCCGAAAAAGTATCATTCTCCAAAATTTTTTAGAAGATTTGCTTACGGTGAAATTAATGGAACTATTACGGCTTCTGCACAACCAGAGAATTGTGGTATTACGCATCCTGTGGAGAATAGACGATTTTCTGTAAAAGAAATAAAAAGAATACAATCATTCCCTGATGATTTTGATTTAGATAGTATACCTCTTCAGTCGAGGTATAAAGTTATAGGAAACGCCGTTCCGCCAGTTATGGCATGGGTTTTCGTCAAGGCACTTATAAAGAGTTTAGAGGGTTGATATGTTTTTTTCAAAAGAATATTTGGTGGATTTGTATGGCAAAATGGCAACGCTTTATTCTGGTGTAGATATCGATGCTCAAGGTGGTACTCAATTTGTAAGTGAGTTGAAATATTTTTTTGCCACAGATGAGTTTATGAAAAAATTTAACCGGGAATGTGATACAAGGGGAAGAATCGATAAGGACGGGTTTATTGAGTGCGTTGGAAGTATGGTGTTTTTGTCGAGTAATACCAGTGGTTTGCCATTTGGAACGATAAATTTTTCTAAATCTTTTGTGGAGAAAAAAGATTATAACGTAGGCAGCAATTTCTTTAGTGTAAATGTTGTAAAGAATTCTTTGAGTTCTGACAATGATTTTCATTTTCCGAATAGACACCCTGTTTTGTTATTGATAAAAGATGGCAAAGTATCTGTAGACCATAGTGGATATGATAATTTGGCAAAATCAGGTGATTATTTAGGGGAATCTCTGCATAAGTATGCTATTTTATTTCTTTGGTTGAATAGGTTTTCTGATTTTTCTTCTGAGGAAAAAGTATACCAGGATGGTTTGTCTTTTCTTAAAGGTAAATATTCAATCGATATGGTTGGGTGCTTGCGTTGGGAGCAAGAAGATGTAAAGAAGGAAATTGAAAGTTTGTTAAAAGGTGTTGGGTTTGGAGATTCTCCAGCCTACTTATTTAGAAATGATTTGGAAAAAGCTGAGGTGCTTCCATTTCATCGTAATCGTCTTATTTTCGGTGCTCCAGGAACTGGTAAATCGCATAAACTTGTAAAAGATGCTAGGATTCATTCTCTAAGTCAGATAGATTCTGAATTTCATGATTATCTGCAGAAATTGCCTGTTGAGAAGTCGACTTTTAATCAAGATTATAAGCCGGCGCTGGAAAAAATGAACAGAAGCGGTTTTAGTCCTTATGGCCTCACTTTGAGAGAAATAGAGGGCATCAAAGAGAAAATGCAGAGCGAAAACGATGTTGATGAAGCATTCTCTAAGTTCAGTCGAGATAACGGAGGCTTGCCGTCCGCAATTCTTGGACATTATATTGATTATATCAAGAATAATCCTCAAAAATTTTTTGTCGAACGTGTCACTTTTCATCCTGCATATACTTATGCTCAGTTTGTTGGTTGCTACAAACCTGTTATGAATCGGAATAACGAGGGAGAGGATGTGATTTCTTACGAATATGTTCCGGGACCTTTTATTCGGACATACGAAAGGGCGATAAAAAATCCTAATGATAACTTTCTTCTGATAATCGAAGAACTCAACCGTGCAAATGCGCCTGCGGTTTTTGGTGATGTTTTTCAGCTTTTGGATCGGGATGAGGAAGGTAAGAGCGAATATCCTGTGAAGACATCCGAGGATTTGCGCAAATATTTGAAATCCGAAGGAATTGAAAAAACGGATGAGCTTTGCATTCCGAGCAACATGTATATTTGGGCAACCATGAATAGCGCTGATCAGGGCGTTCAGCCGCTTGATGCCGCCTTCAAGCGCAGGTGGGATATGGAATATGTTGGCCTTTACGATAATACTGAATTGGATGATTGCGATATACCGGCTAGTCCCGAGCAGGACAGCGACAGTTGGTCGACGGTGAAGTGGGTCGATTTCAGACGAGCGTTGAACGGGTATTTGCTTGAAAACTTCCGAAATGTTCATGAGGACAGATGCATAGGTCCGTTCTTTATTAAAGGTAGCGTTATTGCAAATGCCAATGATAATGGTAAAGGAACTGAAGAATTTAAAAATCAATTTAAGAATAAACTTCTTATGTATCTTTACGAAGATGTGGTGAAAATGAATCCGAAAACCCTGTTTGATGAAAACTATTGTTTGACATATTCAATGTTGCGTGAGGAATATGACAATAAGGGTTTGGGGATATTCAAATTCAGTGTCAATGCGAACAACGACGGCAAGCAAAGCGATTAAGCGTTTTTTGATGAGCAAGTTTATCTGTTTCCGTGAGGGGAAATCCTATGACTTCCAGGATTTTTGCAAGGCTGTTGCCAGTAGGACAAATCCGCCTTTTTCAAAAGATGAATGCAATGGTATTGTTACCAAGTTCAGCAGATGCAAGTTCTTGAAAGTGCTTAAAGGCGATAAGAAAAACAATGATGATCATGACATCCCTTCTTTTGGTGATGATGACGAGGATGAAGACAGGCAGGCTTTAGTTGAAGAAAAATACGACGGGAAGAGAATTTCTTTCTGCTGTGTTGGTATTATCGAGCACAAAGGAATGATTTTCCTGATATACCCAAAATACATGAGGGAGTATGATGGTAAGGGCGAGCGCAGTCTTGAACTTGATTCCGTTGGCTTAGGGAGATTTAAAATCGCATTTTCCGCTTTGAGACGGTACATAGAGGAAAATAAGAACAAGGATGAAGAAAGCATTTCAGATTATGACGATGAAAATGAATCCAATGATATTTCCCCTAAGCTTGCGCTTGAGCTTTCCATCTTAGAGGACTATTACGAAAACGGTTTGTATCGCAGGTTTGTTTCGGAAACTGTTTTGAATGGCAATGGCGAGGTAGACTGGGACAGGACGGTGAATGAGACGCAGCCTTTTTTCAAGAATGGGCGTCCGTATTATTTGGATCTTCTAACAAACGAACTTGCAGACGATAGCTCTAATTACATAACCCGTTTGCATGAAGTGGTCCTAAGCGAGATATCCAGAGACATGACGAATAGCGGTTTGTCGGATATTTTCGATATTTCCGGCGTAGAGCTTACGCCTATGACGCTGGAAGATTTCGATCCGGATAACAGTCATGAATATGTAAAATACATGATTGAACTAGAGCGCTGCGAGCAATATGTTGTCCGCATGCAAACAGTGCTGAAATATCTCCATGATTATATTGATAATAAAATTCCCAGAGATGAGGATTCCGATAAGCTGGAATATTTCGTGACGAATTCTTTCCATGTGGTATGGGAAAGGGCTTGCCAGGTGGTTTTTGGCGATTGCAAGGATGCTAAATTGAAAGAAATATTAGACAATCTGAAAATACATAACCCAATACCATATATGGCGAAGAAAACTTTGGATGGCAATTCTGATGAAATAACATTTGCTGAAGCGATTGCAATGGATCTTATAGACAAGCCGCTGTGGAAGTTTTCGGAAGAAGAAAAGCATTATGCCTCGGAAACCTTGAAGCCTGATGTGATAATTGTTGAAAAGAAAGACGATGATAATATTTTTGCTATTCTGGATGCCAAGTATTATTGTTATGAACATGCTTGTGCTGAAGATGAAACAATCAATGGCAAGAAAACGGAAGGCACGATAAAGTCACAGCCGGGGATTTACAGTGTTGTTAAGCAGTACGCATATATAGATGCTTTTGAATATGGCAGTAATTTTCTTCAGGTTCTTCAAGTTAAGAGGATAATAAATGCTTTTGTTCTGCCGATGCGTGTAGGAAGTTGTCAGGATGATAATGGGAAATTAGCATTGAAAAAAGTCGGGTTTGTAAAATTGAATTTCTTGGCTTGCTTACACAATTTCGATGAAGAGGCAGGAAACGTTCAGGTAATCGAGGCCGATCCGGATGTTTTGTTCGGGCATTATGTAAGCGGAGAAACATTTTTGCAAGAATTGCTGGATTGTGGTGATATCAAATGGCGTCGCCCTGCTTTTCTAGATATGCTGCCTTTTCAGTGGGCGCAGGATGATTGACAAAATAATGATTGAAGTGTATTGATGATATTTTGCATGGGATTTTGCAAATTGCTGCGATATTAGTGTGTTTGATAGGTTGTTTATGTGGGAAATGAGTAAGGGTTTTGTTTTGGTAAATTTAAAGGAATTAATTAACGATATGCGGCTTAAAAATATTGTTGTCTGCGTTTTTCCGTTTTTATATAAATCTATTGGGTATTCGGTGTTGGTTAGTAGATTTACAGATAAGCATAAGAAGACCGATAGATACGCATTGGCAAAGTTGGTGTTTATTAAAAACGGCTTTGAACATGACACTGAAAGCTGGGAAGCGAATTCTATGAAGATATTAATTCCTGATATTGGAAAATTCAGACGTTTTTTTGGGATCGAATATTCTTTGAATTTAGGCAATATTATTGAGCAGTTTTCGAGTTTTGTAAATAAAAGCATTCCATCGGCCGTTCCTATGGATTTTACAAGGAGTGATAAAAAAATCATGGTTGATTATTTGAGCAGATGTGATTCTGAAGATCCCAATAAGATATATTGTTATAGTTTGAAGCGTAATGCTACGGGGAATTATCGTACGGAATACAATACTAATAAGGCATTGCTATTGAGAAATGAATTGTATCAAAGATTCAAGGAAGATAATACGATTAGTTTTTGTTTTTCTGCGGATGCCAGAGATGAAAAGAGTGATGAGGAGATTATTGAGAATTTTTATTATAAGTAGGATTCCATGATGCTTTTTAAAATCCAAACTAGGCATTGTTCTGAGATCATTTTTCGCATATTTTTATTATTTATATTGAAATTTAAAAAGTATGTCTTGTTTTCTTGATTTTTGTCCCAATAAAATAATATAATGTTTTTGGGTGGGCTATGAAGAAAAAGAGCATTATAAATCTGATAAAATACCATATGGAAGGTAATGATGTCGCATTTGAGGATGAGGCATTTGAAATTGCCAGGGATTTTAATGAATCCGGCGATATCGAGCTTGCGGAATACATACGGGTGCTTCTTTCTGGTAAAAATGCGTTTGTTCCTCAAAAAATCAATGGTAGTTCTGATTTTTTCAGGAAAATAGAATATGTGAATGCAAAATTGCCGCTTCCGATGCCAATAAGCGAGGATATCAAGGGTATTTCTAACGCTATTTTTCAGCATTCCGGAGTCAATAAGTTTCTGTTTTCGGGTAGTCCTGGAACTGGTAAGACGGAATGTGCCAAGCAACTTTGCAGGATATTGAACAGGGAATTGTATGCATTGGATTTCAATAGTGTTATAGATAGCAAATTGGGTGAAACCGCCAAGAATATCGGCAAAGCATTCAATGAAATAAATAACTTGGATTATCCTGATCAGGTGATTATTCTTTTTGATGAAATGGATGCGCTTGCAATGGATAGGGTCAACAGTAGGGATTTGCGGGAGATGGGCAGGGCGACAACGGCTGTTTTGAAGGGCTTGGACGGGTTGAATGACAATATAGTATTTATAGCAACCACGAATTTAATAACATCTTTTGATAAAGCGCTTTTGAGAAGATTTGATAAGGTTATTGATTTCAATCGTTATAGTCAGGAGGATCTTTTGGAAGTTGCTGTGGTGATATATGATGAAATTCGGTCCAGATTCAAGAATATAAAGGACAGCACAAGGCTATTCAAAAAAATAATTTCGTTGATGAATCCGATTCCTTATCCTGGCGATTTGAAGAATTTGATAAGGACTTCTATAGCGTTTAGCAATTTTAATGATGGAAACGATTATTTGCGAAGGATGGTAGAGGAGATAAGTCCGGGCATGTTAAAGGATTACAAGCTTTTGATTGAAAGGGGCTTTACTTTAAGAGAGATTGAAGCGATTACAGGTGTGTCGAAGAGTCAGATTTCAAGGGAAACTGCAAGAGAAGCAAATGAATAATTTGGTTTGTCTGAGGGGGAAATTAAATCATAGGACTCGTATTGCGGGTCAGGGAATGGCGAATATCCCAAAAGGTTCGAGCATATCCTCTGATAGAATACTGAATCTTTATGATAACTTATTGAAAATTCTTGATTATTGGCAGCATGATAACGAATTGGGATTTAAGCCATTGGTTGATGTTCATTATACGAAAATAGTTGCCAAAACTAATAGAATATCGAATATATTCGATTACAAAGGGGCTTCATCGAATGATGCTATCAGGGGGGCAAGATTCAGTTCCTCTGCGAATCCTAAGCACATAATAACCTATTGCATTAGCATTGATTGCATAAAATCGGCAGTTGAGAAAATCAGCAAATGTCTGAGTATTGTCCAGAGAATTTTTGGCGGAGAGATTGGTAGTGATGGTATTTGCGGTTTATTTAGAGGTGGCAAACTTTTTACAGAATTAAGCAAAAGCGCATTTGCTGGGATAATAAAGGATCTATTTTATATTGAAAGATTTTCCGTCCCCAACGCTGGCATATCTGCTTCTATTAAGAATGATACATTGGTTTCAATTTATGACACAGGAATTAGTTATGAAGAACTGATTTCGAAGATTGGGTTTGAAAATGAAAAATTTGATAGATTCGATGAATTTACTTGGCTATTGACTCCTGGGCAATATTCCAAACTGGTTGATTCTGCTGGTTTTTTGATTTCAATGAGCACGGAAGACATTAGCAATTATAATGTTGGAACTGTGGTTGATAAAATCGGTGTTAGTAGCGGTTTAAGCATTCCGGAACCTTCTAATGAGCCTGTTATAGGTGTTATTGATACTCTGTTTTCAAATAATGTTTATTTCAGCAAATGGGTTGATTATAGGAATTGTTTGAATGAAGCGCTTGCAGATAAAAATATGAATGGCAAAGATTATCGTCATGGGACAATCATTTCGTCGCTGATTGTTGATGGTTCCGCATTAAATCCGAATTTCGATGATGGATGTGGCCGTTTTAGGGTTCGTCATTTCGGAGTTGCTGTAGAAGGCAGAAATAGTTCTTTGAGTATAATCAGGCAAATAAGGAATATAGTTTCCAGCAATCGTGATGTAAAAGTTTGGAACTTATCATTGGGGAGCGAAGCGGAGATTGAGGAGAATAAGATTTCTCCAGGGGCTTGGGTGTTAGATGATTTGCAATATGAATTCGATGTCGTATTTGTGGTTTCAGGCACGAATAATTCAAATAGAAACATAGATTTTCCGCGTATCGGTTCTCCTGCTGATTCGTTGAATTCGATTGTTGTGAATTCCGTTGCTTTTGATGGGAAGCCTGCGAATTATTCGAGAAAAGGTCCTGTTTTATGTTTTTTCAGAAAACCGGATGTGTCTTATTATGGTGGCGATAGTTTTGATGGAATTCATGTATGCGCGCCTGGAAATTCAATAGAGAAAGTTCGGGGAACATCTTTTGCCGCTCCTTGGGTATCACGTAAGTTGGCATATTTGATTTACATAATGAAATTGCCACGTGAAGTTGCCAAGGCTTTGATCATAGATTCCGCCGCCGGATGGAAAGTAGATGAAAAAAATAGGGATTTGATTGGCTATGGACGGGTTCCGGTTGTAATTGATGAAATGTTAAAGACCAATGACGACGAGATAAAATTCTTTATTTATGGTAGAGCTGAAAAATATGATACTTATGCTTATGATATACCTCTGCCAAAAGCGAAGGGCAAATATCCGTTTATATGCAAGGTGACGTTTTGTTATTTTCCGAAGTGTTCGCGGAATCAAGGTGTGGATTATACCGATACTGAATTGAGTATGCTTTTCGGCAGAATTGATAATAAAAATAGTATTAATTCGATTAATGGTGACAATCAGAGTACTGAAAAAGTATATGAAGATGACGCCCGTGATATTTATAGGAAATGGGATAATGTTAAGTATATTTGTGAAAAGCAAGGCAGGAACTCAGCAAGAAAATCGTATGAAAACCGGGAATGGGGAATAAGCATTAAAATCAATGAAAGGCTTGGTAAAAAGTCAGGGCAAGGTTTGCCATTTGGTGCGGTGATAACATTGAAGGAGATAAACGGCAAAAATAGATTTGATGAATTTGTTCGCTTGTGCCGGGCCGAACATAATTGGGATGCGCAAATATGCGATATGGATGTCATGGTCAATAATTATGCTTTAGCAGAGGAAGAGATCGTGTTTGATGGGTAGGAGTAATAATTTTTATAACCCCGGAACTTTTCCCGATGGGTTGACGCCGTTGGATTTCATCGGCAGGAATTTGCCATCATACAAACGCAACAAGTTGATTTTGGACGTTTTGTTTAGAAGCAAGGATGTCGAGAAATCAGGAACCGGTTTCCAGAGGGTAGCCGAGCTTTGCAAGGCGAAGGGTGTTAATTGGACTTTCCGTAAGGAACCGCTCGGTTTTTTCTTTGAGTTCATTCGAAGCAATGACCCAATAAACGCCCAAGATGACCCAATAAACGCCCAAGATGACCCAATAAATAATGGGAAGGATGTGTGTGGCACTATTGCCTTAAATGAATCTGAGCACATTATCTTGGATTTGATAGCCTCCAATCCGAATGTTACGCGAGTTCAGATTGCTGCAGCTATAAGCAAATCCGAAGCCACAGCGAAGAGGATTTTGGCATCATTGTGCAAAAAGGGTGTTGTAAAGAGGGTCGGTTCCAGAAAAAGCGGAAGCTGGGTGGTGCAGGCGCGTGATCCGTTTTTATTCTGATGGGAACATTGCACGTCTTAAAAGATCAATCGCGCAAATGGAAGCGACAGGCGGAACTGTTCACGAAGTAGACTTGGATGATAAAGGGCGCTTCTAAAAACCTGCTGTTGTTTTTAACACGAATTATTGTAGCATTATTTGCGGAAACGAGAGCATGTATGATAGTCTATCACGGTAGTAGTGTAATTGTTTGAGAACCAAAGATTTTAATATCAGAGGTTTTTCAAAACTTCTTCCTTCTTGCTGCTCGCTCTTTCGAACCAGGGCTTCATTTTTTCCCTTCTCCGGAAAAAATGCCAATGGAATCTTCTCAAAAACCCCAAATACATGCAGTATTCGCGGTTTTCTCGAAGAATGCCTTGATTCAAAATAGGCTTCGCATCATTTTGAAAGGAGTTTTGAAAAAACCTCTATGGAGTTTTGCAAGCGACTTCGTTATAATTTATCTTGCGCATTTTATGGCGGATAAACATGAAGGAATTTAGGATTGATGAATTGAAAAAAGGCCTCTCATCCTCTCAGGTGGAGGAGAGCAGGGCCTGTTTCGGCACAAATGCTCTTTCCGCTAAGGCTAGAAAGACATTGTGGAATATGTTTTGCGAGGCTTTTGACGATGTTTGGATAAAAGTCTTGTGCGGCGCGCTCTTGCTTAAAGTCGTCTTGGCGGTTTTGGGCATATTTGTTTCCGCTTTCAGAAGCGGCAATGATGTTATGGAGATCGTCAGCATAGCTGTTGCCGTTATGCTTGCAACAGGATTCGGCACTTTTTCGGAATATAGGAATACGACAAGGAGTCAGGCTCTTCACGATGAATATGATCAAACGTTTTCAAAAGTGATCCGCGATGGCGAGATTGTCGTGATACACGCTTCGGACATAGTCAAAGGGGATGTGGTTCTGATACAGGCAGGTGATAAGATTTCCGTTGACGGCTTGCTTTTCGATGGTGGCATAAAGGTGTCTCAAGCAGCATTGAGTGGCGAATCGCGCGATGAGGATAAGATTCCCGCTGCAGATTATTCGGAATCGGATTCTACGGACTACGCATCACCGCACAAACTGTTCATGGGTTCCGTTGTCACAGCGGGCCAGGGGCTTATGGTTGCGACGGTGGTAGGCGATAAAACAGAGCTCGGAAAAATCAACTGCTCCATAAATCAGGATGATGATTCGAGAGTGGATACATCCGATTTGAAATTGCAGCGTGTTGCGGAGGGCATCGGGAAACTTGGTGTGGTAGCTGCGGTTATTGCTGGAGTCATACAGATTGCCTTGCTATTGTTTTTTAAGAATTCTGTTCCTCTCGATATCACATATGTTCTTTTGGTTCTGGCCGAGGCGGTGATGCTCATGGCGAGCATTGTGATAATGGCGGTTCCTGAGGGGTTGCCGATGATGAATAGCCTCGTACAGTCGATGAATACGGAATCAATGTACAGGAAGCATATTCTTGTAAGTCATAAGGCTGCTTTTTCCGATTCGGCATATATGAATGTGTTGCTTTCCGATAAGACCGGAACGATAACATACGGAAACCTATCCTTGGTGGAATTCATAACGGGCGATGGTGGTATTGTTGATGAAATCAGCGATCCGGATTTTCTTGATGCTATTGCCCTTAACAATCTTGCCAGAGTCTCAGACGGACGGGCAGTGGGCAGCAATAATATGGATAGGGCGCTTTTGGAGTATGCTCTCGCGCATGGGTTCGAGGCCAGCCAATCGGATTATGATAGGGTCGAATCGGTTAGCAATTATGATTCGGAAAGGAAATGCGCTACCGCCTCCATGAGAAATGGCATCATTTATTGGAAAGGTGCCAGCGAGAATATTCTCGGTAGAGTAACTCATTATGTCGGCTCTGATGGCGAAGAGAAATTCAATGAATCGCGCAGAAAAGCTCTTGAAGCGAGGATGACCGAACAGGCGGCGAGGACTATGAAACTTCTTTCGGTCGCAAGATTTTCGGACGGCAAGGTTGTTTTGCTTGCTGTTTTGTGCCTTAGGGATGATGTCCGGAGCGATGCGGTGGAAACAGTCGGAACGCTGCATGACGCCGGCGTGCAAGTAGTGATGGTTACCGGCGATTCCGAGGAAACTGCCGCAGCGATTGCCAAAGAGTCCGGAATTTTGTCTGACAGCGGAAATGGCCTGGCTCTTACTCACGATACGCTCGAAAAGATGACCGATGCGGAATTGAAGGCTTGCTTGCCGGATTTGCGCGTTGTCAGTCGCGCCAAGCCTTTGGACAAGAAGCGGCTTGTCGCGCTTGTGCAGGAAAATGGCGGCGTGTGCGGGATGACCGGAGATGGGGTGAATGATGCGCCTGCCCTTAAGAAAGCGGACATAGGGTTTGCTATGGGGGATGGAACTGCTGTGGCGCAGGAGTCCGGTGATGTCGTTATTTTGAATAACAGCCTGACTTCAATAAAGGATTGCGTTCTCAACAGCAGGACAATGGCGAAGTCCGTGGGCAAGTTCCTGATTTTCCAGCTCACTGTAAATGTTTGCACGCTCTTCATGAATATAGCAGCACCCTTGCTTGGATGGGTTGAGCCTTTTTCAATTGTTCAGATACTTTGGATAAATCTGATAATGGATACTCTTGCGGCTATGGCATTCGGCGGCGAGCCGGTTCTGGATCGCTACATGAAGCAGAAGCCTGCGAAGCGTTCCGAGAGCATTATGACATCATATATAAAATCAGCTATCACCACTAGCGCGTCGTTCATAACGATTGGGTGCTTGATGATATTAAAGGATGCGTTCGGGCTGGCATCGCTTGTTGCTCCTGCGGCTGGGGACAAGGAGCTTTATATCAGATCCATGATGTTCGCTTTTTTCATATATTCGGTGATTTTCAACAGTCTGAACACCAGAAGCGAGTATTTCAATTTGCTTGAGCATATAGGTGAGAACAGGAAATTCATTCTGGTAATGGGATCGATATTCATTTTGCAGACTCTTATCATAGAGTTTGGCGGAGCATTCTTCTCAACTGTTGCTCTGGATATCAGATCGCTTGCGGTTGTTGCGGCTATGGCTTTGCTGATAATACCGGTTGATTTGGTTCGCAAGAAGATCTATTGGGCTATTTGCCGGCGGCTGGATGCGGCTGACAAATGATCGGTCGCTTATTCGGGCGAGGTCTTTGCTTATGATGGTTAAAAGCCATATAATACAATATCAATGAAGAGAATTGTTTTGTCATTTTTATACATGTTCGTTGCGTATGCGGTAGCATCATTGGCGTTTATCAGCTTGGACATGTATCCTGAGTTCGCATCATTCGGATTGAGTCAGACATTGCATTCGGCATCGCGCGTTTCCGTGTTTCCTTTGGCTTTGGCGTTCATGGCCCGGTCGCTGATGGAATTCTTCTCGGATGCTTATTGCAAAAGGACCGGTAAAAGGTTTTTGATTGCGGTTTTGATTTCCGCTTTCATTTCGGTTCTGGGATATTTTCTTGTTCTCTCGACGCCAGCGGTGATTGTTTTTTTTGCAGCTCACTTGGTGGTTTCCGCAGCAATTTTCACTATTCCCGACTTATGTGCAATGAAAAAACCGGATAAGTCGGATGTTTCGTCGGAAAAGAGGAAAAACAAGCGTAAAGGCGATTCTGAGGCCAAGGGCAATGATAGCGCTGAGAACCATAAGGCGAAGCCCTCCGGCTCCGACGAGAATCAGGAAAAGAAGAAGATCCGGATTTTTGAGAAGAAATCCAAAGCGGATGGTTCCGCTGCGAAATCTCGGGCGGATGATTCTGATCTCCAGTCGGATGAGCCTTCGGTTCCATATGTCATAAATATCAAAACGAATGAGCGCGTGATGCCGACTTCGACGCTTCAGAAGCATGTTCGTCCGAGAGGCGCTTTCAATCCGGATTCGTTCATGATTTCGAACGATCGGGTTCCATTGGCGCAGTCGCAAAACTTGGAATCCGGAACTGGTTCTTCGGACTCTTCGTCTGCGGCTGTTGCTGAAGGCGAGGGCGGTTTCGAGGCTCTTTGGAATCAGCGCTGGTGCGTGACCGGAAAGCCTGAGCCTGATGGTTATGGTTCCAGCCGCGCTGTGGCTTCGGATGCGTCACAGCCTTCTCGCGCAGTTTCGGCTAGCGAGTCCTCACCGAAGCCGGTCGCTAAAACATCAGTGGCGTCGCCATCTCAAGTTTCGGCAAGCGTTTCCGCGCAGAAGCCGGTTTCATCTGCTTCACACGTTCAGGATGATGAGATAGTCAATAATGTTGATGACGACGATGATGACGATTTTAGAATTGAATATGATGATGATTCTGATGATGAAGTCATTTATACGGACGATGATTATGATGAGGATGATGACGATGTGGAGGAGAAGGCGCATATTGCCGCCGCTCGACTGAATTCCGAACGCACTCGCATTGAGCGCGAGAAAGCGGAGAAGGAAGAACATGACAGGATAGAGCGTGAGAAGATGCGCGAGGAGGCCCGTTTGGCTGCGGAGCGCAAGGCTTTGGAGAAGGCAGCTGAAGAGGAGCGCAAAGCCGCTGAGCGCGCAGCTGAACAGGAGAGATTGGCTAAAGAGAAAGCCGCTGAGGAGGCTCGTTTGGCTGCGGAAAGAGCAGCCGCTGAGGAGCAGCGGAGGGCTGCTGAGCAGGAGCGTTTGGCCAAGGAAAAGGCTGCAGAGGAAGAGCGCCTGGCTGCTGAACGCGCCGCCGAAGAGGAGCGCAAAGCGCAGGAGAAAGCGGCCGAAGAGGAGCGCAAGGCCGCCGAGCGCGCTGCTAAAGAGGCCGAACGCGAAGCCCAGCGTCAGGCTAAGGAACGCGAGCGCGCCGAACGCGAGGCTGAGCGTGCGAGAGAAGCGGAACGCAAAGCGCTTGAGGAAGCCAAGGAGGCGGAATTGCGAGCCGGTGTTGGAAGGCTCAAGCGAGAGGACAAATCCATACGCCAGTGGCATTATGAGCTGCCGCCTGATGATCTTCTCAAGCATCATAAGTCCAAAAATCCGCCTTTGACGGATGAGGAATTGCAGCGGTATGAGGCAAAACTCATAGAAGCGCTTGACGCATACCAGATAAAAGGAAAAAGCGATGGGTATGTCTCAGGACCTACGGTAACGCTTTTCAAGGTCGAGCTGGCGCCTGGCGTGAAAGTGAACAGGATTCAGAATGTCAGCAGCGATATAGCCAGATATCTGGGCATATCCTCTGCGGGTCTGAGGATCATTCCCACGATAGAGGGAACGCATGACATAGGCATTGAGATGCCGAATCCATCGCGTCAGACAGTATCTTTTGTGGATACTTTGGAGGGGCTGAGATCGAGTCGGGCGCAGTTGCCGTTCGCTTTAGGCAAATCAGTCAAAGGAGATGATGTTGTCATAGATATAGCTAAGGCTCCGCATTTGCTTTTGGCGGGAACTACCGGATCCGGAAAATCCGTGAGCCTCAATTCGATGGTTTCATCCTTGCTTTATGTCAGAAGTCCTGAGGATGTTCGTTTCATAGTCGTGGATCCCAAGCAGGTGGAGCTTGTGCCGTATAACAATATCCCTCACTTGCTTGCTCCGGTGATAACGGATCCTAAGGCTGCGATCAGGGCGCTTGATTACTGCGTTGAGGAAATGGAAAGGAGATATACCGTTCTTACGCGTGAGGGAGTTCGCAATATAATCGGTTATAACGATAAGATAAGGCAAAGGCATATGAAGCGTGAGAAAATGCCTTACATAATTGTCATTATTGACGAGTTCGCCGATATTGTTCAGGTGGTCGGAAAGGATCTTGAGCAAAGAGTGATGAGGCTTGCGGCCAAGGCCAGGGCAATAGGAATACATTTGGTTTTGGCTACCCAAAGGCCTAGTGTCGATGTTGTTACCGGAACGCTTAAGAATAACATTCCAACGCGTGTCGCATTTAAGGTCTCATCTAATGTGGATAGCAAGACGATATTGGATTCCGGCGGCGCTGAGAAGCTTTTGGGACAGGGGGATATGCTTTTGCGGGATAGCTCAAGTCCTGATTTGATTCGCATTCAGGGTTCGTTCTTGGATGATAGCGAGGTAGAGGCTGTGACGGATTATGTCAGATCGCAGGATACTCCGGATTATATCAAGGATGATTGCCTTGATGAGCCGCCGGAGCCTGCTGAGGCCTCGGACGGGGATGATGCTGATATGTCTGAGAAGGTGAAGCTCAAATGGACTGAAAAACACGAGCGCTTGCTTCAGACAGCATGGGATATCGCTATGGAGCAGGGTGGTATAAGCACGAGTTATATCCAGCGTAGATTGGGCCTTGGGTACAATCTTGCGGCGACAATAGCGGATGAGATGGAGAACAGGGGAATTATCGGTCCCCAGCAGGGATCGAAGAAGCGCGAGCTTTTGCAATACAAGGAGTGAGGAGTTTGCGAATGAAATTGAAGATGGTTACATATCCGAATGAGCTTTTGCGTCAGAAGAGCGAGCCCGTTGTGAAATTCGATAGCGAGCTGAGGGAGCTTGCGCAAGCTATGCTTGATAGTCTCGAGGGTTTTAGGGGCGTTGGGTTGTCTGCGGTTCAGATCGGGCGGCTTATAAGATTGTTTGTTGTTGATACCAGGGCTCCCGGAGAACGGGGTGTTTTCATAAATCCGCAAATAGTCGAGACTGCTCAGGACAATGTGCCTTATGATGAGGGATGTCTTTCGGTTCCGACTTTTTTTGCGCAAGTCATGCGTCCTTCCGAAGTGACCGTACAGGCTTATGATGTGAATGGAAAGCCTTTTACGCTTCATGCCGAGGGGTTATATGCCAGGGCGATTCAGCATGAGGCGGACCATCTGGACGGCAAGCTTTTCATAGATCACATGGAGGAAAAAGACAGAAAGCGCCTTTTGAAGGATTATGAGCGCGCTTTCGGCAATTCCGGTCGCTCCGGCAAAAAGCGAAATGTTTCAAAGAGGTAGGCAGTGCAATTTTACAAACCGAGCATAAAACGAAGCGATATGCAATCGGTCCTGATGTCTATGGCTGATGAGCAGGTAGGACCTGGCAGGAGATGCAGAGAGTTCGAAGGGGAGTTGAGGAGGTTTTTGAATTTCAAGAATGTTGTCGCTTTGCGTTCTCCCGTTACCGCATTTTTCTTCTGCATGGAACTCAGGTCTTTGGGAATATCAGAAGGCGACAAGGTGTTGGCTTCATGCTTCATTCCGCTGTTTTATAAGATGATGTTCGAGGAAGCCGGAATAGAAGTCGCATATGCTGATGTGAATCTTGATAACGGGCAGATTGATTTGAGCAACCTGCCTGATTTGAAAGGTGTCAAGGCGGTATTCGCTTGCGGATATCTGGGTTACGTTCCGGATGTCAGCGTTTTCAAGCAAAAAGGTTTGAAAGTCATATGCGATCTTACGGAATGCATTGGGCTTGATGTGAATGTGACGGATATCGATGTGGCTCTCATATCGCTTGAAGACGATAGGATCATAACATCCGCAGGTGGCGCGGTTGTGATGTCGAATGGAATCGGGCTGGATAAGCCTGTGCGCGAGGAATTGCTTAGTGATTTGAACGCTTCGCTTTGCTTGCAGCAGCTTCAGAACTATGAATTTTATCATAAGAAGAGGCTGGAGATACAGAGGATATACGGCAAGGCTATGGATACGTCGTCGAATAGGATTTTTTCGCATGTTGTTGGCGAGGAAAGAGACAACGCATTCAGGTTCGCCGTGCTTTTTGATAATTTCAAGGATGCGATTGGGTTTTTGGAAAAAAGGAAGGTCCCGGTTCAAAAGGCATTTGCGAATACGGCTTATGAGGAGCTGGAGAATAAGGAGAGCTTTAAAAATGCTTCCTATCTTTATTCGAGGGTTTATAGTTTTCCTCTTTATTACTACATGAAAACCGAGGAAATAGATTTGGTGCGGAAAATGCTTGCGGCATTGCCATAAGAGCTGATTCCGGATGTGCAGATGTTTTGTTGGAGGAGGGGTTGCTTATGAGAAAAGTCATTTTGCCTGTTGTAATCGCATTATTCATGTTCGCTTCCTGTGTTTCGGCGCCGCGTTATGGGGTCAGGGATGGCGTGGAGCGCATTGGGATAATATCCGCAATGTCAAATGAGATGAAGCTGTTGCTTGATAATGCGGATATAGATCATGTCGATAGGGTCGGAGGCTTTGAGTTCAATGTCGGGAAGCTCAAGGGAAAGGATGTGGTGATAGTCAAGGCTGGAGTCGGCAAAGTGCTGTCAGCGGCCGCTGCGGCCACACTGGCTAATAATTACAGGGTGGTTTACGCCATATTCACGGGAATTGCCGGAGGCGTTGGCGATAAAACTAATGTTTTGGATGTGGTTGTGGCATCCGAGCTTGTTCAGCATGATTATGGCACTATGACACGCAATGAGGGTTTTATATGGTGGCCAACGGAAAATGCGGATGATAATGGATTTTATCAATGCGATTACAAGCTTGCCGATATCGCATGCGAATCCGCAACTGAAATTATGGGCAGCAGTCGGGTTTTCCGAGGCAGGATAGCCACTGGCGATCAGTTCATAGCCTCCGAGAGTTATGTCAGGGAGCTTCAGGATAAGTTTGATGCTCTGGCTTGTGAAATGGAAGGCGCTGCTGTAGCGTCCGTTTGCAAGCAATATAACATTCCGATTGTTGTGATCAGGTGCA
Organism: uncultured Spirochaetales bacterium; assembly: GCA_902797395.1. Lineage (GTDB taxonomy): Bacteria > Spirochaetota > Spirochaetia > Sphaerochaetales > Sphaerochaetaceae > UBA9848. Next base: position 9,627 of record CADBSO010000046.1, on the reverse strand, counting down.
TGTCTGACAAGGCGGATGGGTTGGCGCGCGAATCGATATCGAATATGGGCGATATCGCTGCGGATAATTCCAGCAGGATAGTCATGAGGATGCTTGATAAGATGTAGTGCGCATTTGATGACCGCATGAAAAAGGGGAGCCGGATGCGATTGCTGTCCGGCTCCCCCCTTTTTTGCTTTGGGCCCAGTAGGACTTGAACCTACGACCCACAGATTATGAGTCTGTTGCTCTAACCAACTGCGCTATAGGCCCGTATCGACAAATGTCGAAAACATTCCTTAATATTACAAAGTAAGAGTTTTTTTGTCAATCTGTACGAGCGTTCGCAATGCGAGTGGTTGAAAAGCTTGCTCGTGATATCCGTGTTTTTTCGGATGGGGTTCTGATTCTGAATAGTCATCGCATCGCTTTGAAATAAATTCGGTTATGTTCGAGAAGCTGGCAGGCGGAATACGGTCTTTTGAAAAAACCTCTGTTAATTAATATAATAAAATTTTATCGTTGCGCCCGATGGGCGTTGAATGTGAGGGAAATATGATTAAAGCAGGTCAGATAAGCAAGGGTACGGCGCTTCTTATAAAGGGCAAGCCGTTTGTGTGCATTGAAAGGGAGTTCGTGAATCCGGGAAAAGGCAGCGCTTTCGTTAGGCTGAAGCTCAAGAGCCCGTCTGATGGACAGGTCCTTTCGGAGACTATGAAGAGCCAGGATAATGCGGAGGACATCAGTGTGGAGGATGTGGATTTCCAGTTCGTTTATATGGATCAGGAAAACTATATCATGATGAATACCGTTTCCTATGAGCAGACTGAAGTTCCAATATCGATGTTTCCGGATCATAAGTATTTCATGATTGAGGGAGACAGCTATAGGTGCTCGGTTTATGACGATAAGATTCTTAATATCATTCTTCCTACCAAGATGGTTTACGAGATTGCGGAGTGCGAGGATGCGGTAAAGGGCGATACGGTTCAGGGAACCACAAAATACGCCACAACCGATCATGGGCTTGAGATCAAGGTTCCCATTTTCATCAAGAAGGGAGAGAAAGTGCGTGTTAGCACGGAAACCAAGGAATATCTTGAAAGGGTGAATGACTGAAGCGATGGCGCAGCGCAAGAACATTTATTCCTTTTTGAAGGACAGGGGTTTTGTTTATCAGACTACGGACGATTCCGCGGTGGAAAGGCTTTTGAATGATGAGAAGGCCGTTTTCTATCTTGGCATAGATCCTACTGCGGATAGTTTGCATATAGGTCACTTTTTTGCGCTTCGGGTTTTCAGATTCCTGCAGGAGGCGGGCCATCAGGGAATTTTGCTCATAGGTGGCGCGACTTCCAGAATAGGAGATCCGAGCGGCAAAAGCGACATGCGCAAGATGCTTGATCAGTCGACGATAAGCGAGAATCTGGAGAGCATACGGAATCTTGTCAGGAATTTCATAATCGTCGATGGCGATAATGCGGCGATATTCCATTCCAATGCGGAGTGGATGTCGGGCTATGATTATGTCGATTTCCTCAGGGATGTCGGCGTTCATTTCAATGTGAATTCGATGCTGCAGGCGGACGCTTATAAGAACAGGATCAAGGAAGGCGGGCTTACATTTCTTGAAATGGGATACATGCTCATGCAGGCTTATGATTTTGTTCATTTGAAGCGCGAACATGGGTGCCGTCTTCAGATAGGCGGCAGCGACCAATGGGGGAATATTGTCGCTGGAACGGCATTGAACAGGAAGATGTTCGGCATCAAATCCGAGAGTGACGAGATATACGGGCTGACAAATCCTCTCCTCCTTACCAAAGACGGAAGGAAGATGGGCAAAACCGAGAAGGGGACGCTTTGGGTTGTCGGTGACAGGACCCCTGCCTTTGATTTCTATCAGTATTTCTACAATATAGAGGACGAGAGCGTTGATATGCTGTTGCGTCTCTTCACTGAGATTGATTTGAAGGAGATATCGGATCTTTGCCGGAATGATATTCTTAAAGCCAAGCGCAGGATGGCGTATGAGATCACAGCTCTCGTTCATGGCGCCGAGCAGGCGAAAAAGACGGAAGAGGCCGCCATATCGCTTTTTTCGGATAAGACCAGAGCCTTAGCCGATGCCCCGTCATGCAGCGTAGTCATTCCTGATGCCAGCCTTTCAATAATAGATCTGATGGCTGATATAAGGTTCGTTCCATCGAAGTCGGAGGCCAGGAGACTTATCCAGCAGGGTGCTGTCAGCATTGATGATGTCAAGGTGGATTCCATTGATTTCGCTCTCGATCCGGATGATATGAGAAAGAAGGGAAGCATTCTTATAAAAAGGGGCAAGAAGAATTTCATAAAAGTGAATTTCACTTAAGGAGCACCGTCGCATGGATGTGTTTGACAACGGTCTTTTGGGGAACCGCTTGCCGGAGCGCAAAGTCAAAAAGCTCAGGTTTGTGGAGCTGCATGAAGATACTGATTTGAATGGCGTTGTGATACCCGCATATACCAGATTGCCGATCATGACCGATGATGACATGGCGAACGGCAGCGTGGAAATCGATAAGAACGCCATAATCCTGGGCCTTGCTGAAGCTGTTCGCACAAATGTTGAAAATGAGGACATAGCTTATTTTAAGAAGCTGCTGCTTGCGGATAGGACGCTGATTGATCGGCTTTTGAAACAGGTCGGCACCATAACCAAGGACAGTTCTGCGGATGATATAAAGCGGAATTATCATGCCATACAGCTTTTGAGATGTCTTCAGGAGACCGAGGTTTCCTTCATAAACCAGGTTTTGGCTCTTATCAACATGATACATGACGAGATCGATGATGAGGATGTCGCCGATGAGATGGAGGATGAGCTTTTCAATGTTCTGACAGATGGTTTGAAGCTTTATCCGGAGTCTTATTCGCTGTTGTATCATATGGCTGATTATCATAAGAACGCGGGAAATTTTGAAATAGCCGAGGGATACGCGGAGAGGCTTTCACAGAACGGGTATGATAACGAAGAGGTGAGCAAGCTCAAGGATGACATTAAATATTATTCCGAGAAGAATGAGAGGATACTGTATTTGTATGATCTTGTCAGTCTCAATCGCATTGATGATGCCATAAGAAATGCCAAGGAGTTTCTTGAAAAGGAAAAGGATGATTGGCATGCGCATTTTCTTTTGGGATGGGCTTATAGGCTCAACGAGGATTATGAGAATGCGAAAAAGCATCTTCTGGAAAGCATCAAGCATGGCGGAGGCGATTTTGCGGAAAATTTCAACGAATTGTCCTTGGCGTCGTGGAATCTTGGCGAAAATGAGCTAGCTGCGAAATATGTCGAGATAGCTGCGGATTTGGATGAGAGATCGGTCACATATGCTTGCAATGCTGCGATGATGTATCTTGAGCTGAAGGATTATGAGAACGCCTACAAGTATCTGTGCGAAACATGGAGGCTTGATAAGGAGGATGAGGTTCTGGCCGGTCTTGTGAAAAGATACGAGGAAGAGTCGGGGACTGATTTCGTTCATCCCAAGACGTTGAAGGAGATGGATGAGGAGCGCCGGGAACGCGAAGCGAAAAGCGCCGGACATGCGGATTGCTGCGATCACGGTCATGCCTGCAATGGGGAGTGTGATGATTGATTACAAATACGAGAAAGGATCCGGAATATCCGAGGCGTTTGGCAAGCTTTATGAGATTTTGTCTTTGTTGAGATCTCCGGAAGGCTGTCCTTGGGACAGGAAGGAAACTCCCGAAGGCGCGCTCGTCAATTTGAAGGCTGAGATTTTCGAAGCGGCTGACGAGCTGGTCAGATCGGATGCTCAAGGCATTAAGGAAGAGGTAGGCGACATACTTCTTAATGCCATTATGCTCATGGTGATTTTGAAGGACGTCAAAGGCTTGGATCCAGAGGAGATAATCGATGGGGTTTGCAGAAAGCTCATTTCGCGTCATCCGCATGTGTTCACCAAGGATGTGAAGGCCGCGGATAGCGCCGACGCCTTGAATGTATGGAATTCCGTAAAGAAGGCGGAGGGGAAAGCCGCTGATAAGGATGATTTCTTTTCCCGAATACCGAAATCGTGCGGAACCTACGAGCGGGCCGAGGAGGTTCTCAGAAGAGCCATAGGTGCCGGTTTTACTTGGGATAAGGCTGAGGATGTCTTGAATCAGGCCGCTTCGGAAGTGGAGGAGGTCCGGCAGGAAATTCATAGGCAGCCCGCTGATGATAGCCTGATGAAAATGGAAATCGGCGATATGATCTTTTCCGCCATGGCTTTTTCGCAATACGAGCATTTCAACTCTGAAATATGCCTCAGGATGGCTCTTGATAAATTCGAGAAGCGGTTTAATGTGATGCGAGCCGAAGCGAGCAGGGAAGGAGTGGCGATAGAAAAGGGGAGTAAGGTTCCGCTTGATATTCTTGATGGGTATTGGCGTCGTGCGAAAGAGATAGTCGGAGATGGTTCCAACGAATCGTCCGACAAGTGATTCGAATCGTTTTGGGAAAAACACATGATGTTGAAGTCTGGAGCGCTGCATTATAGGAGAAAGCGAGCTGGGGCAGGTCTCAAGCCCGAGCAGGAGGAAGTGTGCAGAATACTTTCTCTTCCGTTTTTCAACAGGTATTCGGATAAGACGCAAGTGTATTTTCTTATGGAGAATGATGATATAACCCATCGCGGACACCATGTCTATAGGGTTTCCTTTTTATCTCGGCTGATAGCTTCTGAGCTCGGATTGAATGAGACTCTTTGCGAATCGATTTCTCTGGCGCATGACATAGGGCATCCTCCGTTTGCTCATTCGGGCGAGAGGTTTCTTGATAGGATACTTGTCGGCAAGGCGGGCATTCATTTCAATCATGCCCTTCAAAGCATCAGGGTTGTGGAGAATATATTTCCTTTGGGATTGTCGCTTGAGACGCTTTGCGGCATAGCTTGTCATCCGGGTTTCCTTTTCGATGATTCGGGACGTATTTCAAATCCGTCCTTTGAGTATTCCCTTAGTGATTTCAAGAGTTTTGATTCCTTTATCAGCGCCAGCTATAAGGAGGGATCGAGTTTGCTTAAGAATTCGGTTTCGCCTTCGTTTGAAGGACGGGTCGTCCGGATTTGCGACATAATCTCGTATGTGTACAAGGACAGGGAGGATGCGCTGCTTTTGGGGTATGACTTCAAATTCAAGGGCAAAAGGAAGGGGTTGTCCGGAGAATTGCAGCTTGTCCGTGACGTCATAGAGCAGTCAATGAGAGCTGATTGCGTTTGCATGAGCCCGAAATCAGCCGCGGAACTTCGCGCTCTCAAAAAGGAGAATGCCGAACTTATATACTCGTCTTCGGATTTTGATAATATAGAGCAGAGCGTGATTTATCCATTGTTTGAAAACCTTTTCATGAGATTTTTGGATGATTTGAGAAAGGAAGACAGATCTTCGATTATTTTCAAGCATCATGTTGATTATATAGAGGGGTTCAGAAAGAGCAATTTGGAAATCAGTGATAAAAAGCCTTATTATAATATAAGAGAGGATTTGGATTATTTCATGATTGTTACGGATTTTATCGCAAGCATGAGCGATGATTATTTCATATCCTTGTGCCGGCTTTATTTTCCGAATATAGCCAAAAAGCTCGCTCTTGTCGGGTATTTTGAAGGATTCAATCCGAATAAAAGACGCAAGGCGACTGCCGAAGTTGCTCCGTCGCTGTTTGATCCGGATGTTTAGCTTTCTTGCCGGTTCCGGTTCTTGCCGGAAAGCGGACGATATTGAAAATACGAGCATCTGCAAGTAGAATGTAATGGATTTGGAGGTGTGGATATGCCTATATGGATGATTGCAGCTATTGCTGCTGGCGCGATATTTTTGCTGATCATAATATCTGTCGGATATACAAAAGCCCGGCCGGATATCGCCAAGATCATTTCCGGAGTCGGGAAGAACCCCAGGGTGCTTATCGGACGCGCAGGTTTCAGACTGCCGTTTTTCGAGCGCGTGGACGAGTTGTGCTTGAGGCAGTTTTCAGTTGATATAAAGACGGATACCTATATTCCGACGCAGGATTTCATAAATGTCAAGGTTGATGCGGTGGCAAAGGTCAGGGCGCGAAACGATAGGGAAGGCATACAGCTTGCTTGCAAGAACTTTTTGAATAAGCGCGTTGAGGATATCGCATTGGATTTGCAAGACTCTCTGCAGGGAAACATGAGGGAGATAATCGGAACTTTGGATTTGAAGACCATAAATCAGGATCGCGACAAATTTTCAGATCAGGTTATGGCGAAGGCAGCGAAGGATATGCTGGCGCTCGGCATAGAGATCCTTTCATGCAACATACAGAATGTTTTGGATGAGCATGGCCTTATTTCCGATATGGGAATGGACAACACTTCCAAGATAAAGAAGGATGCGGCAATAGCGAAAGCGACAGCGGAGAAAGAGGTTGCAATCGCGCAGGCGGAGGCGGATAAGGCTGCTAATGACGCCAGGGTTCTTGCGGATAGCGAGATAGCGATAAAAAAGAATGATCTTGAAATCAAGAAGGCTCAGCTCAAAAAGGAAAGCGATAGCGCTAAGGCGATTGCCGATGCTGCGTATGAGATCCAGAAGCAGGAGCAGCAGAAGACGATTGCGATTGCTACGGTCAATGCCGAGATCGCTCGCGCTGAGAGGGAAGCCGATCTTAAGGCGAAGGAAGTCACCATAAAGGAGAAGATCCTTGAAGCCGAGATGCAGAAGAAGGCGGATGCGGAGAAATACGAGATAGAGAAGCATTCCGATGCGAACAAATACAAATTGGAAAAGGCATCCGATGCCGCCAAGTATGAGGCAGCCGCCAAGGCGGAGGCGGAATTGATATCCGCGCAAAAGGAAGCTGAGGGAATCAAGGCCAGAGCGCAAGCTGAAGCCGAAAGCATAAGGCTCAAGGGCGAGGCTGAGGCGTTTGCCATAAAAGCCAAGGGCGAGGCGGAAGCTGAGAGCATGCAGAAGAAGGCAGACGCTTATAAGAACTACAATAAGGCCGCAGTGGCGGAGATGATGATAAAAGTCCTGCCGGAAATGGCTGAGAGGATAGCCAAGCCTCTGTCCAGTATCAGCGGGATAAACATATATGCTGGAAATGCGGGGGACGCTGTTTCCGGTCTTAGCGGAAACATGCCGGTGATAATGAAGCAGGTGTTTGACACCATGAGCAGCGCTACCGGTGTTGATTTCGCTGATATTCTGAAGAGTCAGACTTATGATGCCAAGGTGAACAGGAATGTTTCGCTTGACGCTAAGGCTGATTTGAATGATAACAGAGATTCCTAAAATAGGTTTGATTCTTTTTTTCTGTGCCGTTAGCCGTTTTTGGTTTGAGGCGCAGCTTTGTTGGTTCCCTCCGAAAACGGATGCACGCGTTGGATGCCGGTCTGTTTTCGGGGGAACGTTTGGTATTGAAGCGGGCTTCGCATTGTTTTGGAATTGATTTTGAGAATTCTGGATATTTGATTTGTGTGGATGGTTGGTGTTATGGGAAAGCGTTTGTCGTATTCGTTATCATGTTTTGTATTTGCTTTGGTTGCGCTGTTGCAGGCGGTTTCGTGCGATTTGTTCGCGCCGGCTGAGGTTTTTCCTACTGCGGTGCATATACAAAGCGATAGCGGGTTTGTCATTTTGCTTGATAACAAGAGCGTCAGGCTTACCGCGGTATTTACTCCGCAGGATGTTACAAACAAGTCGGTTACATGGAGATGCCACAACGAGGATATTCTCAATTACGATTCGGCTACAGGAAAGCTGCTTCCTGTAAAGCCGGGGGTTGCCAGAATAACAGTTACTTCTAAAGTGGATGAGACTATAAGCGATACTGCGACTTTTTATGTGGTTGACAGCATAGCGGATGAGGGGATGTTCGATTATGATTCGATTGATGTGGAGAAGAAAACCATAAGCGTCAAGCGCATTAACGATAAGAACAGGGCTGTGCCTGCAAAAGAGATTAAAATTCCGCAGGAAGTGTATTTGAACGATGATGTTTACACTGTTGTCTCAATTTCCGATAATGCTTTTGATGGCATGTCCTCTTTGGAGAATGTGGTTATTCCGGATAGCGTCACATCAATAGGCGCTCGTGCTTTCAAGAATTGCGGCAATCTCAATAAGATTGATTTTCCGGATGGTCTTAAGAGCATAGGGGAAAGCTGTTTTGAGAATTGTGACAGGTTGTTTTCGATTACCATTCCGAAAAACTTGGCTTCGATAGGAGATGGGGCTTTTTCAGGTTGTGTTCGTCTTGTTGAGGTATATGACTTGTCTACTGCATTGCAGACGAGGGTGGAAGCGGGTTCCGATTCGAATGGAATGATCGGAAAGCATGCGCTTGTCGTTCATACCGATAGTCAGGACGAGTCCAAATTGAAGCACTTTGATAATCTCGAATACTTTATGAAAGATGAGAATGATTGGACGGTCATAGGCGCCGTTTCGGATACTGTGGACGTATTGGGGACGGTTAGGGGTGAGTGCACCTCTGTCAACGATTATGCGTTTTACGGGATGCCGTACCTCAAATCCGTTAATTTCGGTTCTATGGATAATGCTCCGAGAAAAATCACAAAAATCGGAAAATATGCTTTTGCCAACTGTGAGAGTCTTAAGAACGTGCTGTTTTCGGAAACCCTGAATGAAATAGACGACTGCGCTTTTTTAGGCTGCAGCAAGCTTGACAGCTTCAGCGTTGTCGCCAATGTGGGAAGAATAGGCGATAATGCTTTCAAGGATTGCATTGCGATGGATGTTCTTAGCATCAGGGATTATTCCGGTTCGGCTGCGATACCGGCTGCTGATCATGTCGGCGTGGAATACGGGAGCGATATCCTTAAGGGTTGCATCAACCTCAATACTATCGAGCTGACTTCATTGGCCGGAAAAACATTGGGATATTTTTTCTCAAACGAAGAATACGGCGCCAGCAACAAAAGGTATCAGGTTGTGCAGAGCGAGGATGAAACCGCTGTTTATTATATTCCGAAAACGATTAAAGTTGTTGAGCTGACAAAGGAGGGTTCGATTCCTGCGATGGCTTTTGCCGGTTGCAACACGCTTACTTCAATAAGAATGAACGATGGGATCGATACCATAGGAAACAAGGCATTTTACGGTTGTTCGTCGATTATGACGGAAATCAGCATACCCTCTACGGTAGTCAGCTTTGGAACGGAAGCTTTTGAGGGAATACCCAGTACCGTTCTGATAAGATATGATAATAGCAACAATCCGGCAAACAATAGCCTCAATAATCCGTTGTTTAAACTCGTCAATGGCGAGTTGACCATATTCAACGCGTCTAGCGCCGTTTGGGAAAGCAGGGGCATGAACCAGCTCGTGAAACAGATAAGGTTCGATACTCAGATAGCGGGGTCGGTTGCGTCGATTCCGGAAAATTCATTCAAAGGCTGCGTGGGGATTGCGAATGGGGTTGATCTTTCGAATCTGACGAATCTGAAAACGGTAGGCGCATCTGCTTTCAGCGGATGCGGCGGCTTGACTTCCATAAACTTTCCTGAAGGTCTTGAATCCATTGGGCCGGAGGCTTTCGCGTTCTGCTCATCCCTTACCGCGCTTTCGTTGCCCGCATCCGTCACATCGGTTGGCCTTGGCGCGTTC
>CADBSO010000045.1 GCA_902797395.1 uncultured Spirochaetales bacterium | reverse complement strand
TATGAGATATTTGTTTTTTGATTTGGAGATGGCCAACTTCGATGATGGCGAACCTAAGATCTGTTAGTTCGGATATGTCGTGACCGATGAGAAATTTGTTGTTTCCGAACAGGGGAATCTTCTTGTGAATCCTGATATAATCAGGTCGAAATGGGATCATTTCGTGGTAAGAAAAATACTTACGAGGGATATTTGCGATTATGAGAAGGCTCCTTTGTTCAGCGAACGCTATGACCGGATCGTCAAGCTGATTCGCAGTTCGGATAGGATTTTCGGACATACTATGGCGGGTGATGCTCGCGCTCTTTGCAGCGAGTGCAGGAGATACGGCTTGCCATCAATCGATTTCACCTTCTATGATATCAAGGAGATTTACAAAATAGTCGGGAACAAGAGTTCTAATACTTCGGTGACTGGCATATTGGATGATCTGCTTGTTTCCGCTTCCGGAACGGCGCATGATGCTCAGGCTGATGCATACAATACGATGCTGGGGCTTAAAGCCATTATTGTGCATTTTCGCAAGAGGGTTACCGACTTGATCGCCATGTGTCCGCAGTCTAAGGACTCATGTGAAGGATATGAGGTGAGGTCTCAGGTAATCGCAAGGCAGCAGAAAGAGAAGAAAGTCAGGGATATCATATCCGGAAATGCTCCCAAGAGATTTAAGCTGCTATCATTTGAAGGGAAGATTTTCGCCGCATTTTCGGATTGCGTCATGCCGAATCGGGATGTCGTCAGAAAGGATTTGGATGGAAAAAGAATATATATTCCGGTTTCATATGTGGAATCCGACTTCAAACGGTCGGTGAATCTTGTTCAGGAGATAAGGAATCATGGTGGAGTCGTTGTCCATACAAAAAAGGATTCCAATTTATGCGTGATGGGAAGGCCGTCAAAGATCAAACCTGATACCGAAATCGATGCGAATCCTAATCGAAACTTGCTATCAAAAACCGCTTATGCAAAAATCAATGTCGGCAGTGGAAATGCCGAGATTTCGTTTGATGAGCTTTTCTCGATTTTAGGGGTGTCATCTGAGGATCTTGGAAAGGATATCGCTCCTATGTTCGAATGTCTTTTCGGCGAATATGCCTATATAGCGAATAAGCAAGTGCGCGAGGTTGTTGATAGGATGAAATCTGAAAGGGCGGGAGCTTAGCGATTGAAGGGCACTTCTAAAAACCTCAGAGTTCGAACCTGCCAGACGCTTTTCCGGTCATAAAGCCGGCAAAAAGCCTCGAGAACGGTCAGTATTCCTGTTTTCCTTTTTTCTCGGAAAGGAAAACTACCGGTTTTCCGTCTCGGAAATCCGCAGGCATTTTCAAACAGCAAGTTTTTAGAAGCGCCCTGAAGAACATCGGAACGATATGCGCTTTCAGTCCGCATTCGTAATATCGTTCATATGCTTTTTAATCGCTTCGATGCTTTTGTCGCTTATATAGTGCTCTATTCGGCATGCGTCTTCGGCAGCAGTCTTGCTGTCGACTCCGAGACTTGTCAGAAGGTTGGTTAGAATCGTGTGCCTCTCATAGATTTTCTCGGCTTTTGATCTGCCGTTCTCAGTCAGACTGATGTGGCCTTCCTTGCTTATTTCGATCAAACCGTTATCTTTTAGTATCCCCATGGCTCGGCTGACCGATGGCTTGGAGTATCCCATGCGTTCCACAACATCGATGCTGCGAATGTCGCTCTTGTTTTTCGAAAGCACCAATATGGTTTCCAAATACATCTCACCGGATTCGAGTATTGCCATTGCCATAGCCTCTAAGAACTTCGATGTTTTTCAAAATCCATTCTTTGTGACATTCTCTCCCTAATTGGAACCGCATTCTTGACCTTTTTGGGAAAAATGCTATGAATTATCTTTAAAAATACGCTATATTTCGCCCTGAGCATGATAAGGCGTAATATTTGCGGTTTTTTCAGAGAATTCCTCAATTCAGAATAGTCATCACATTGTCTTGGAATGAGTTATGAAAAACCTCTTTTGTTTTCTTCTATTTTACTCATGATGGTGCAAAAATCAAAAATTTGACAAGTTAGCACATGCTAACTATAATTTATGACAATACAAGTTAGACTATGCTAACTCACGGGGCGCTTTCAAAATCCGCCATCTGAAGACTGACCGTGACTGCTGGATTCCAAGAGCGCGGTTGAAACCTGACTTCGAGATTTTTGCAAGTGCCTTGGATTATGGAGAGAATGAATGATTCCTTTGAACTATGCTGATGCGGGTTCGCCGCAAATTGTCAGAAAAATCGGCGGTACACCGGAAACGAAAAAACATCTTGAGGATCTTGGCTTCAGTGTTGGAAGCGAGATAACGGTGGTGAATTCCTTAGGGGATAATGTGATAGTCAAGGTGAGGGAATCGCGAATAGCATTGAGCGAGGAGCTGGCAAGAAAAATAATGGTGTGATATTCGGGGGAGGATGTGAATGACATTGAAAGAGGCTGGTATTGGTGAAACCGTGAAAGTCGTGAGGCTTCAGGGTGAAGGCGCGGTGAAGCGCAGGATAATGGATATGGGTATCACCAAAGGAGCGATGGTGCGCATACGCAAAGTGGCTCCGCTTGGCGATCCGATCGAGGTTACGGTGCGAAATTACGAGCTTTCGCTTCGCAAAGCGGATGCGGAGCGGATTGAAGTGGAGCGTGTTTGCGAGATGGACGGCGCTGGGGAGAAAGTATGAGAATAGCATTAGCGGGAAATCCGAATTGCGGCAAGACCACATTGTTTAACGCCCTTACGGGTTCTAATCAATTTGTTGGGAATTGGCCGGGTGTAACAGTTGAAAAAAAGGAAGGCAAGCTCAAAAGGCATGATGGGATTATAATTACGGATCTGCCCGGAATATATTCGCTTTCGCCATATACGTTGGAAGAGGTGGTTGCAAGAAATTATCTTATTGGAGAGAGGCCAGATGCTATTTTGAATATTGTCGATGGCACCAATTTGGAAAGAAACCTCTATTTGACTACGCAGCTTGCCGAGCTTGGAATTCCGATGGTTGTGGCAATCAACATGATGGATGTGGTCAGGAAGAACGGGGATGTGATTGATACCAAATCGCTATCCGAAAGGCTAGGCTGCAAGATTGTTGAGATTTCAGCGTTGAAGGGTACTGGAGTGCAAGAAGCCGCACAAGCCGCTATTGATGCCGCCAAAAGCGGAAAAACCGTTCCGATGCATACATTCTCAGGCCCCGTGGAACATGCCCTTGCTCATATAGAGGAGGCGATTCTGCATGGCCTTGCGGAGGAAAAGCAAAGGTGGTATGCGATAAAGATCTTTGAAAGGGACAGCAAAGCGCTTGAACAGCTCAATATTTCAGAGGATAAGATGGCTCATGTCCTAAGTGATATCGAGGCGGCCGAAAGGGAGCTGGATGATGATGCGGAAAGCATAATAACAAACGAGAGGTACGTATATGTCGCTGATGTGATGAAATCATGCTATCGCAGAAAAAGATCCGATGCCTTGTCTTATTCCGATAAGATCGATAAGGTTGTCACCAACCGTTGGCTTGGTCTTCCGATATTCGGATTGATCATGTTCATGGTTTATTGGGTTTCAATGGTTGGCATTGGGAAGCACGCTACGGATTTTATGAATGACAATGTTTTTGGAGATGGCTTTCATTTGTTTTCGGATGGGGGATATGGCGCTGTTGCCGAGGAATATTCTGATGCGGCGGAGATTGTCGGCGGATATGATGCTTATATAGAGGAAAGCGGAACTGTCCCCAATGGTGTTTTCACATATGTCGTAGAGGATGAGGAGACATTGGAAACAGTTGCGCGAACCGCAACCTTATCCGATTATGAGGCCGCAAGGAAAACCATGGAGAGGATAGGGGAAGAGCCGGATCCTGCTGACTATGGCATATGGATTCCCGGAATTCCGGTTTTGGTGGAGAGGGCGCTCGATGCCATGAATACGGCTGAATGGCTGAAAGGCCTGGTTCTCAACGGGATCATAGCCGGGGTCGGAGCTGTTCTTGGGTTTGTTCCTCAGATGCTGGTTTTGTTCCTGTTTCTTGCGTTTCTTGAGGCTTGCGGATATATGGCCAGAATCGCATTCGTGCTTGACAGGATTTTCCGCAAATTCGGCCTTTCGGGAAAATCGTTCATACCGATGCTTATCGGAACGGGGTGCGGAGTTCCGGGGATAATGGCTAGCAGGACGATTGAGAACGAGCGGGATCGCAGGATGACGATCATGACTACCACATTTATCCCTTGCAGCGCCAAAATGCCATTCATAGGAATGATAGCCGGCGCGATTTTCGCAGGTTCGGCATGGGTTGCCACTTCCGCTTATTTCATGGGTGTGGCGTCGATTATAGTCTCCGGAATAATGCTCAAGAAGACCAGGATGTTCGCCGGGGATCCCTCGCCTTTCGTTATGGAGCTTCCGGCATATCATTGGCCTACTGTGGGGAATGTCATGAGATCCATGTGGGAGCGCGGATGGTCTTTCATAAAGAAGGCGGGCACTATAATATTGCTTTCAACCGTCGTCGTGTGGTTTACCTCGTATTTCGGTTTTGCGCCGGGTGGTTTCAGGATGTTGTCCGAAGATGAGATGGGCTTTTCAATTCTTTCCAGAATCGGCAGCGCCATTTCATGGATTTTCGCTCCGCTTGGCTGGGGGAATTGGCAGGCTGCTGTGGCTTCGATAACGGGGCTTGTGGCAAAAGAGAATATAGTGGGAACCATGGGGATACTGTACGGTGGCAGCGCGTCTACTGTTTGGCAGAGCATTGCCGCGACTTTCACAAAGTCATCCGGGTATTCGTTCCTGGCATTCAATCTGCTTTGCGCGCCCTGCTTTGCGGCTATAGGAGCGATTAAGCGCGAGATGAACAATCGCAAATGGACATGGTTCGCTATAGGATACCAATGTGGTTTCGCATATCTTGTGGCATTGGTGATCAATCAGTTCGGATGTCTGTTCGCAGGCAGATTTAATGTGTTTGGCTTCATATTCGCACTTGCGGCGCTGGTTTTTGCGGCGTATATGCTGTTCTTTAAAAAGAGCGCGGACCGTGTCAAGCTCGGTTGAGCGGCTTAATGGTTGGATAGCTATGATTGCTTGGTTTTCTGAGAACGGAGGAACGATTGCTGTTTTGATTTTGCTCGTTGCCATCCTTGTGATGGCCGCGCGCAAGATCATCAATGATAGAAAGTCCGGCAAGTCAGGTTGCGGCGGGTGCTGCTGCGGGTGTCCCATGGGTGGCGAATGTCATAATCAGCATCGCAGCGGTTGATTTGCGTTAGTGTCAGTTTGCAGTCTCGCCAGCCGAATGCAGCAGCGCTTGTTGCGTTCGGCTGGCGAGTTTTTTTTGATATGCTGAAAGGCGCTTCCAAAAACATATTGCTCAAACAGTGACACTGAATATCCAATTGTGGATTTATTGGCGGATTTGTGCTATACTGATTCGAATTTCTAATCGGATGGCTTTTGATGTTTTCATAAAGCGTCCTTTAGGGGGGTTGATGCGATGAAAAGAATTGTGACATGTCTGCTTTTGCTTGCTGCGGCGTTTGCTGTTATTCCAGGCTGCAGGAAGAAGGATAAAGTCGAGCCATTGAAGGTTTATGCGATAATCCACGAGGAGGAAACGAGGGCGCTGTTGGACTTGTTCACTAAGAAGACTGGGATACCTGCGGTATTCCTGCACTCCACTACCGGTGAGCTTGTGAACAGGGTGATTGCGGAAAAGGGCAAGCCTCAGGGTGATGTCATATTGGGCGGCGCTTCGTCATATCATATGCAGCTTTCCGATATGGGGCTGCTGGAACAATATTCCTCTCCGGCCGCATCCAAGTTTCCAAAATACGCATTATCGAAAGACGGCACATGGACGGGATTCTGCGTTTTGGCCTTGGGGATCGGCATAAACGAAAAAAGGTATAGGGAAAAATTCCCGGGCATTCCAGAACCGTCGAGTTGGGAGGATCTTCTCAACAAAGCGTACAAGGGTGAGATTGTAATGACCAATCCGGTTGCTTCCTCCACAGCGTATCTTTTTCTTCAGAATCAGCTTCAGCGCTTGGGAGAAGAGAGGGGTTGGAAATATATTCTCGAGCTTGCTCCGCTTGTGGGGCAGTTTCCGGAAAGCGGCAGCGCTCCTGCAAAACTCATAGGAACGGGAGAATATGCTCTTGGCATTTCGTATCTGCATGCGTTGGCGAAATATGCGCATGAGGGGTTTGGAGTGAAAGCGATTCCGGTTGCCCGGAGCGTTGGAGATGTTGATTGCATTTCGATAATAAAAGGCTCTGGCAAAATCGATGAGAGCCGCAAGTTCGTGGATTTCATATTGTCTCGGGAAGCGCAGGAGCTGATGTCGGGCATAAGCTTTACGACTCCGGTTGATTCCAATTGCTCCGTTCCTGACGGGTGTGTGGATATCGGCAAGCTTGATCTCATGGAGTATGATGCGGATAAGGCATCAAGCGAGAGGGAAGCCGTTTTGGCGAAATGGACAAAAGAGGCAAGATAGGCGCAATGGCGGATAGCCTCAGAAGATGTGCGGCGTCTGACAAGTTGAAAGGGCTTGTTAAAGTGAGGGGCCTGGCATCGGTTCATGATTTTATCCTTTTGCTTCTGATCTTATGCATAGTGCTTCCGCTTTGCATGGTGGTTTCCAAGCCGTCCTTATCTGATTATGCAAGCGCGTTCACATCGGATGTCTTCCGTTCGGCAATGGCGAACACAGCGGTCTTATGCGTGTTGTCGGCGTCATTATCCGCTGCAATCGGATATTTTTATGCATATGCCATAGCGTATT
The DNA here is from genome assembly GCA_902797395.1 of uncultured Spirochaetales bacterium. Taxonomy (GTDB): domain Bacteria; phylum Spirochaetota; class Spirochaetia; order Sphaerochaetales; family Sphaerochaetaceae; genus UBA9848. Next base: position 22,998 of record CADBSO010000045.1, on the reverse strand, counting down.
CCAGGGTTCCCTTCAAAAGGTTTTTTGCCGCGATGCCGCTGGTGCATCTCATTCTTCCGCCCTCTGTGAGCGGTTTGTCGTTCATATTGCTTTTCGGAAGAAACGGATTCGTAACCAAGACGCTTCTTCATCTTGATGTTTCACTATATGGTCTTCCCGGAACTGTTGTGGCTCAGGTCTTGTGTTTCTTTCCGATCGCATATGTGATTTGCCTGCAGCGCCTTAGAAGCATAAACCACTCTTTGGAAAACGCCGCTTGCGCTATGTCGGATGGATATGCGAGGGTTTTTCTTCTTACGCTCAGGCTCTCTCATTCCGCAATATTGCAGTCGTTTTTGTTCGTATGCGTCCTGTCGGCGAGTGATTTCGGAAATCCGCTGATACTCGCCGGAAGGTTCCGCGTCGCTGCGATTGAGATATATTCCGCGCTGACAGGATGGATTGATGTCGGAAAAAGCGCTTGCATGGGAACTGTGCTTCTTATTCCGTCACTCTTGCTTTTTATTCTTCAGAGTCGGCTGGAAGCTAAAGGCGAGAGAAGGACATCGCAGATAGGGAAGGGGTCTCAGAGCGATTTGATTGCTGCTCCTCCTGCCGGTTTGAACCATTGCGCTTCAGGTTTCTGCATGTTCATGGCTTCGTGCATTGCGGCTCAGGTGGTTTCGGTTTCATTGGGCGCGTTTCAGAACATATGGGGCGTTGATTGGTCGCTGACACTGAAGCATATGGCGAGCATTGCGAATGCCGGGCTGGAATTGAGGAATAGCATTGTCTTTTCTTTTTTCGGGGCGGTTGCGGCGGTTGTTGTGGCATCGGTTTGCGCGTATTCGGTTTTCAGGGTAAGGCATGCTCTTAGCAAAGTGATGCATGCGGTCATAAGTTTGCCTGCCGCTGTTCCGGGGACTCTTTTCGGCATGGCTTTTCTTCTTTTGTCAGCGAATGCCGGCATTCGCAGTTCAAGATTGATGATATCGGTTGCCATGTTTGTTGGTTTTGTCCCGTTCGCATATCGCATATTTTCATCAAGACTGCTTCAGATAAGCGAATCTCTTGACGACGCTTCCTCGTCGTGCGGCGCATCATGGCGCAGGACATTCATCAGGGTTTTCATTCCGCTTTCCGGTGAAAGCGTCTTCTCATCTCTGTTCTATTGCTTTGCTCGCGGCATAGGGACGGTTAGCGCCGTGATTTTTTTGGTGTCATTCGATACGCCTTTGGCTTCAGTAAGGATATTGAGTCTTACCGAACAAGGCTTTTGGGGCGATGCGGCCGCGTTGTCGCTGTTTCTTATGGTTGTTATATTTCTGCTTTTGTTGCTTGCGTATGCGGCGATAAGATTATTTGGAAGAAAAGATGCTGGCTTTGAAAAAGGTTTCATATTCCTATAATCGTGGAAAAAAGGCTGTGGATGATTTCTCCCTTGTTGTGAAAGGCGGAGAATTTGTCAGCCTGCTGGGTCCGTCGGGATGCGGCAAGACTACGCTTCTGAGGCTCATTTCGGGTTTTCTGACTCCTGATTCCGGTGCGGTTCTCATCGACGGAAGGGATCAGTCCGGACTCTCTCCCAGCATGCGCAGGATAGGGATGGTGTTTCAGGATTACGCGTTGTTTCCGCATTTGAGTGTTTTCAGGAATGTGATGTACCCTCTTGAATGCAGGAAAGGCGATATGAGCGCTCAGGAAAGGAATGAGGTGGTTGCGGATGCTTGCCGCAAGCTTTCGATAAGCGGGTTGGCGGAAAGGTATCCGCATGAGCTTTCCGGCGGCCAGCAGCAGCGTGTCGCATTAGCGAGGTGTCTTGTCCAAAGGCCGCGGCTGATTCTTATGGATGAGCCTTTGTCGAGTTTGGATCCTGGTCTTAGGCAAAGCGTTCGTGAGGAGCTTAAGGCCATTCATGATGAATTGAAGATAACCACCGTGTATGTGACCCATGATCAGGAGGAGGCTTTCTGCTTGTCGGACAATGTTGCTGTGATGGATTGCGGATCTCTTATGCAATACGGGACACCGGAGGAGATATATTATTCTCCGGCCAATGAATTCGTCTTGAATTTCACAGGAGGAGCGAATATCCTGAAGACGGACGGGTGCGACTATGCCGTTCGTCCTGAGTGGATTTCAATATCCGACGGTGAGAATGGGCTCCGGGCAACGATTGAGTCGGTTTCGTTCTTTGGGGCCAGGACTAGAATATCTGCGCTTGAGTCGGACGGCAATAGGATTATCGCTGATGTTCCAAGTGTGAATGCGCGAACGCTTCGAACCGGTGATTCGGTTTGCTTTGAGGTCATGCATGGGGTGAGAATCTGATTTCCACGAACGAGGTTTTCAAGATGCATGGCCGCATTTGAGCTGTGTCCGAAAAATCGGCTGATAGGGCGGTGTCGCGCATCGGACCGCTGGATAAGGCAGGTGGAATAAGCGCATTTGACGTATCTGTGGTTTGAAAACCTCATTTGCGGATGTTTGAGATTTTCAGGGCGCTTTCAAAACCCTGCTGTCTGGGCAGCGCCTGTGGATTTCAGGCATGGAAGGCGTTGGCGGAATCGGATTCCGAGGCTTTCGGAAACGACCTTTTGTAAAAAAATGCAATAAGTTCTATAATGCATTCTGTTTGTTCGGCAAATCGAAAGATTTACATGAAATATCAATTCTTAATCAGATTCTTTGGAGAGGTAGAATGAAAGACAAGAAAATGGTTACCATTGACGGCAATGCCGCAGCGGCGCATGTTGCGTATGCCTTTAGCGAAGTTGCCGCCATTTATCCGATCACGCCTTCGTCGCCTATGGGTGAGAACGCCGAGACTTGGGCGGCTGGCAAGAGAAAGAACATGTGGGGCAAGAAGCTCGACATAATGGAGATGCAGAGCGAGGCAGGAGCTGCTGGCGCAGTCCATGGAAGCCTTATCGCAGGTGCGCTGACGACAACGTTCACCGCATCGCAGGGCCTTTTGCTCATGATTCCCAACATGTATAAGATCGCAGGTGAAATGCTTCCTTCGGTTTTCCATGTTTCGGCAAGATCGCTGGCTGCGCAGGCGCTTTCCATATTTGGCGACCATAGCGATGTCATGAGTTGCAGGGGAACCGGATTCGCCATGACCTGCGCCAACAATGTCCAGGAAACTATGGATATGGCTCTTGTTGCGCATTTGTCCACGCTCAAGGCTCAGATACCGTTCCTTGCTTTCTTTGACGGATTCAGGACTTCACATGAGATCCAAAAGGTTTCCGAGATTTCATATGAAGACATGTATTCGCTTGTCGATGAGAAATACATACGCCAGTTCAGGGACAGGGCTCAGAGGCCTGAGAAACCGAAATCACATGTCGCTTGTCAGAACGAGGATGTGTATTTCCAGGGCAGGGAGACTGTCAACAAATACTACGAGGCCACTCCGGCCATCGTTCAGGAGTACATGGACAAGGTTGCCAAGCTCACCGGAAGGCAGTATCATCTGTTTGATTACTATGGTGATAGCGAGGCCGAGAGCATCGTTGTCCTCATGGGTTCTGCGGTCGATACTTTCAAGAAGGCCGTTGATTATCTTGTCTCCAAGAAGAAGAAGGTCGGCGTGCTTTGCATTCACCTTTACAGGCCGTTTAGCGTAAAGGATTTTGTTGATGCGATTCCCGCTTCGGTCAAGAAGATCGCCGTTCTCGACAGGTGCAAGGAGCCGGGAAGCCTTGGCGAACCTCTCTACGAGGATGTCGTTTCAGCTCTCGCTCAGGCCGGCAGGGAAGGAATCAAGGTCTATGGCGGAAGGTATGGTCTTTCTTCGAAGGATTTCCCGCCAGCGCACGCGATTTCCGTGTTCGATTTCCTCGCCAAGAAGCCTTTCCATGACTTCACGGTCGGAATCAATGATGATGTCACGAACAAATCGATTCCGCTCCACGAGAGCATTGACATCACTCCGAAGGATGTGATTTCCTGCACATTCTGGGGACTTGGTTCGGATGGTACGGTCGGTGCGAACAAGAACTCGATCAAGATCATCGGAAACTATACCGACATGAATGTTCAGGCGTATTTCGCTTACGACAGCAAGAAGAGCGGTGGAATCACGATTAGCCATTTGAGGTTTGGAAGCAGCGATATCAACATGCCGTGGCTTATAGATCATGCCGATTTCGTAGCTTGCCATAATCCCGCATATCTTTCAAAGTATGATATGATCTCCAGCATAAAGAAGGGCGGAACATTCCTCCTCAATAGCACGATTCCTTCCGATGAGGTGTTTTATCACCTTTCCGCAGAGGATCAGCAGAAGATCATCGACAAGAAGGTTAAGTTCTACAATATTGATGCGCTTAAAATAGCGAAGGGCGTTGGACTTGGAACGAAGATAAACACTGTCATGCAGGCTGCGTTTTTCAAGATTTCCGGAATACTTCCTGAGGCCGAGGCTATCAAACTCATAAAGGACTATGCTGAGAAGACCTTTGCCAAGAAAGGCGAGAAGGTCGTCAAAATGAACTGGGATGCCATTGATGCTGCGGCTGATGGGCTTGAGAAGGTTGAGATTCCTGCTAAGGTTGACAAGAAGAAAGCGGCCAAGTATCCTGCGATGATTCAGAATGCCAAGAAGGGCACTTTCGCTGGGGACATCCTTGAGCCTGTAGTGAGCCTTAAAGGAAACGACATACCTGTCTCGAAGATGAGCTATGACGGATCGATACCGCTTGGAACGGCTGCTCTCGAGAAAAGAGGTGTTGCCCCGGAAGTTCCCGTTTGGGATTCGAGCAAGTGCATACAGTGCGGTCAGTGTGTTCAGAGCTGTCCTCATGCCGCTATTAGGGCGAAGCAGATAGATCCTGCGGCGCTTGACGGCAAGCCGGCGGGATTTGACGTCCTTAAGAGCAAGACCAAGAATGATAGGGATCTGCAGTTCAGAATCCAGGTGTTCCCTGAGGATTGTCAGGGATGCGGAGTCTGCGTTGAGACTTGTCCGCAGAAAGAGAAGGCTCTTTCGATGGTCGCCTACGACAAGGCTATCGAAGCCGGTGAGTCCGAGAACAGAAAGTTCTTCGAGAAACTCGAGGAGAATGTTCTCGACGGCGCTAACATGTCGAATTTCATGGGATTGCAGTTCAAGGAGCCTTTGTTCGAGTTCTCCGGAGCATGCGCAGGCTGTGGTGAGACTCCATATGTCAAGATGGTTTCGCAGATTTGCGGAGAGAGGGCTATCATAGCGAATGCTACCGGCTGTTCGTCGATTTATTCCGGAACGTTCCCGTCGATTCCGTATTGCACTAGAAAGAAGGATGGAAGGGGAAGCGCGTGGAGCAACAGCTTGTTTGAAGACAATGCGGAGTTCGGACTTGGAATGAGGCTTGCTGTCGATTCCAACAGAAAGCTCCTTAAGGAGAAGATCGATTCTTTGTTCGAGCGTGGATGCAGCAGTGAGCTCAAGAGCGCCCTTGAGAAGAACATCGAGCTTTGGGCGGATCAGACCGAAGCATCCATTTCCGCTCAGGATGAGACGAAGAAGATTCTTGCTGCGGAATTGAAGGCTGAGAAAGATAAGGACAAGAAGGCTCTTTTGCAGAAGATCGTCGAGTTGGAGGATTACCTTTCCGAGAAGGCTGTCTGGATCATCGGTGGAGACGGATGGGCTTATGATATCGGTTATGGTGGTGTGGATCACGTGGTCGCCAGCGGCAAGAACGTGAATATTCTCGTTCTTGATACCGAGGTCTATTCCAATACCGGAGGACAGTCTTCGAAGAGCACTCCGCTTTCCGCAGTTGCGAAGTTCGCTACCGATGGAAAGAGAGTCGGCAAGAAGAATCTTGGAATCATGTGCATGAGCTATGGGTATGTTTATGTTGCATCCGTTGCTCTTGGCGCGAACAGGATGCAGGTTCAGAAGGCGATTCAGGAAGCTGTGGACTACAATGGCCCTTCCATTATTTTCGCTTATGCGCCATGTATCAACCATGGAATCAATATGAGGTTCTCCCAGGTTGAGGAAAAGAAGGCCGTGGAGGCTGGATATTGGCCGCTTTACAGGTTCAATCCTAATGGCGAGGAAGGCAAGAAATTCGTTTGGGAGTGCAAGGATCCGAACGGCGCTTACAAGGACTTCATCCTTTCCGAGGTCAGGTATTCTTCCTTGAAGAAGACCAATCCGGAAATGGCAGAGGAACTTTACAGCGAGAGCGAGCAGGATGCTTACAAGCGGCTTAAGCTCTACAAGGGATTCGGAAGCAGTTTGAATGGCGATTCTTCTGAGGAATAGTCTTTCGGTTGTATTCGGTTTTATCTCGGGCATCGGGTCATTTTTGATCCGATGCCTTTTTTTGTAGGGCGTTTTCAGATCTGCTGTTTGGAAGCGTCTTACAGGTTTTTTGGAGATTGTGTGAAATGAGAAATCCGCTTGCGTTTCTTGCGTCTGCCGTTATGCTTGCCTTTTGTCTGTCATGCGGTGGTGGGGTTGAGGTTCCGAACAGAATCGAGTTGAATTTCTCGCCGCCGGGCATATCCGGGGATAGGGGCATATTCGCTGAATATTCGGACGATGTCTTCTTTGCTAAATCAGAAAACAGAACATATGCTAAAAGCCTCAGGGGCCAATATGAGGTTTTCATTAAAGGCGGTCTTTCCGAACCGGCGTTTTCCAAAGGCTCGGATTCGCAGGATTTCATAAGCGCTCATTGGGATGAAACACAGGGGGAATGGATTGTCGCCACAAGCTATGATGATAATCTTTCGAATTGGAATCTGTGCTATGGCGCTCTCTCCGATGGCGAGGAGTTGAGTTCGTTCGAATGCGTAAGGATCGGGCATGATGATATCAATGCGAATGGGTCCAAGGCGGTCAAATCGGATAATGAGATGGTGGCGTCCGAAGGCGAACCGGGTGCGGGGATCAGGAATATAGATTGCACGGTATATGAGCTTGAAGATGATTCAAACGGGCAATATGTGAGGCATAAGTGGTGGTATGCCAAATATACTAATGTTTGTTTGAAGCATTCCAAGACATCGAATAGGGATGATGATATGAATGGGATCGAACCGGAGATTTATGCTAGAAGATATGTAGTCGGCTTGTCTATGTCTGAGATGCTTGACGATATGAGAGGCCGTGCTTCGGCTCCGGATTTTTCCGAGTGGCCATGATGGAAGGGTGTTTACAGAGGGGGTCGTATGTTTAGAAAAGCAATTGCCGTTTGCGTGGTTTTTTCAATGCTGCTGCTGTTCGGGTGCAATCATTCCGCGAGCATTTCCGGCGATTTGATAGAAGTTGTTGAAATTGATGATGTGTCTCTGGATGAGTTCACAAGAGGAATCTTTGGTGAAGGCGGAGCATCGGATATGGTTCTGGCTTTGTTGGGGTTGTCCAAGGAAACATCTTTGATTCCGATTCTTGAGCGTGATCTTAAGGCTAATCGCAGCGAGCTTAGAAACGAAAGCGGTTCGCCTATGAGCGAAGCTGAGATATCGGAATGCTTGCAGGCGAACAAGGACGCGCTGTCGTTCAGGGTAAAATCGTTGAGATTGAAATATCTGACGACAAGCGGAACGGGTGAAAAGATCGTAGCGTCTTCACGAATACTCGCATGCTATGTTAAAAACGTATTCAGCTTTTGGGATGATGATATGAAGTGGTTTCTGACATCAGATAGGGTGCTTCTTCATAATCATGGAACAATAGCTAAAAATGCGCAGGCTCCTACGGTTGATAAGACGCTTCTTGCCGAAGACGGTTTGCTTTATAGAGCGGCGTTTTCAGGAGGTATGGTTATTGACCCTGATTATGAAGGATACGGCATATCTTGCGATAGGGTTCATCCGTATCTTATTCAGGAGGCTTGTTCGAAGCAGTGCGTTGATGCCGTAGAAGCGGCGATGGAGTGGAAGAGGAGCAAATACGAAGGCAATTCCTTGCATGGCCTTAAGGATGACTTCAAAATGTATTGCTTCGGCTACTCGCAAGGCGGTACCATGTCGCTTACTGTTCATAATTACATAGAAAGGAACAACCTTGCTGGCCGCTTGCATTTCAAGGGTTCATTGTGCGGTGATGGTTCATACGATTTATGCGAAACATATAAGTTTTTCCTTGATGACGAAAATGGAGGGATATATTATCCTTGCGTTATTCCCATAATATTGCGCTCGTATTTGCATTGCTACAAGGATTCGTATCTGAAAGGCTATGGGATTTCGGATTTCTTTACTCCTGAAGTTTGCAATGCTATTAGAAACGGCACTGATAATGAGTGGGAGCTTATTGACAACAAAGGCTATTCCACGACTGATATAGACAATAAGATAGCAGAGGCTTTGGGAATCGAAGCCGGTTGGGATAAGATACCTTCCGACAGAATACTTACTGCGGCTGCGAGGGATTTGGAATCTGATGTTGCGAAGGCCATGATGCTTGCTTTTGCTGAAAACAGCTATGTTGATCCCAAGAAGTGGAAGAATGGGAAAGGCCCAGAGATTCCGGTTCTGGCGGTTCATTTCAAAGCTGATGAAATCTGCCCGTATGTTAATATGTCAAATCTCGGAAAACTGCCGAATGTCAGCGAATATGAATACAGCATGCCGCTTTTGGACACAGTGCTGGGGGCATTGAGCTCTGGCTTGGAGAGTTTTGGTTGGGACGAGAACAAAATTGGTGAAGTGAAGCAGGTTCTGTTCCATAGCGATGGCGCGCCTGTGAAAGATGCTCACTACACCGGAGGAATTCTTTTCTTCGTGATGAATATTTTCATTGAGAAATCGTACGAGAAGATTTAGAAGCGCTTTTGAATGTGCGCATGGCATGGGGAGGGAGGCTTGAAATCTCTTTTCTCATGCCATTTTTTTTAGGCTATGTCCGAATACATTTATTCTGCCATATCCAATCGCCGGATATGCGCCACATATGCGCGCTTTGGGTCGCAAAGCCATTTGGATAGGCACGAAGCCTTATCCTGCATTAGGCTTTTTGCCCTAAAGTGTGCCTCTCCAGCACCTCTCCGGCTCTGCCGGCTCTGTCCTGTAAGTCAAACTTTCGGACATATCCAAACATTTTTCGGGAAATCCGTGGAATTTATGCCCCGGTTCGAAAGAGCGAGCGGCATGAAGGAGGTGGTTTTGAAAAACCTCTTTTAATAAATCTCGCAAATTAAGCCCGCATGTGCTATACTCATAGGCGCTATGACCATGACAGATGATGACAAAGCCGAGCTTGTAAGACTAGCAAGCGAGCTTATAAGGCGCAGGAGCTATTCCGGAGAGGAGAAAGCTGTTGCTGAATATATTCACGACTATATGTTGGAAAACGGATTCGATAATGCGGAATTCGATGGATATGGCAGCGTGATAGGATGCATCAGAGGCAATGAGCCTGGCAGGACTGTTTTGCTTGATGGACATATCGATACGGTTAGGGCAGATGATGAGGCGTTATGGAAACATGGTCCCTTCTCTGCGGAAATCGAGGATGGAAAATTGTATGGCAGGGGCGCATCCGACATGAAGGGAAGCGTGGCATGCATGATAAGAGCGGCAATCATTTTCGCTAGGGATTGCAGGAAACGCTTTAAGGGGAGCGTTTTTGTCTCATGCTCCGTTCATGAGGAATGCTTTGAGGGAATAGCATCGTTGTCGATCGCCGGAATTGTGAAGCCGGATTTCGTCATAATAGGCGAAGCGACAAGCGGCACGCTCAAGATAGGTCAGCGCGGAAGGGCGGAGATCGTAGTGGAAACGCAAGGCGTCTCATGCCATTCCTCAAATCCTGAAAAGGGAATCAATGCGGCATATCATATGTGTAGGTTGGTGGAGCATATGAGAAAAGCGATCCCGAACGAACATGCCGTGCTAGGCAAAGGGATATCTGAGCTCACCGATTTGATATCAGAACCGTTTCCCGGATCGTCAGTGATTCCGGCAAGGTGTATTGCAACATTCGATAGAAGAACCCTTGTAGGGGAGGATGAAAGCAGCGTATTGTCTCAGATGGATGAGGCGATCGCTTGCTGCAAGAAGGAGATTCCGGAACTGAAAGCGAAGGCGTATGTCCGTGAGGCATCAGCGGATTGCTGGACGGGCGCTGTAATAAAATCAAAACGGTATTTTCCGGCATGGCTTCAAGATGAGGATAGCGAGATAGTCATCAAGTCCATCAGGGGGTTGAGAAGGTCAGGAATTGATTTCACGGTCTCGCATTTTGATTTTTGTACGAATGGATCGGGATTTGCGGGAATGTTGGGGATACCATGCATCGGATATGGTCCTTCGTTGGAGAATCTGGCGCATGTTCGTGATGAGTTCATAAGTCTTGATGATCTCCACAAGGCTCCGAAAGGATTTGTCGCGATCATAAGTGAGTTGCTTGCCTGAGTGCGCTTCATAATCAGGAAAAAAGGTATTTGACATGAGGTTTTTTTCAAGTATTGGATTGAATTTGATAGAATTGGCGGTCAAGGAAGCCGAGAGCCTCGGACTGCATGACATTCGCAACGAAAGGGGGAGCTTGAGCTTCGAGGGGGATTTCTGGGATGCGGTAAGATATTGCTTGTATTCCAGGATTTCAGCAAGACTGATGCTGCAGCTTGCCAAAACGGACGAGGATTTGGATGCTGATTCTTTAAAGGAATGGATAAAACAATATCCGTTTGAGAATTTTTTCGGACCCGACAAGACGATAGCCGTTACGAACACGATAATCAAGTCGAGGCATATTACCAACAATATGCTTTGCTCGCAGGTCGTGAAGGATGGCATATGCGACAGGCAGCGCGAGAAATTCGGAATAAGAAGCAGTGTCGACAGGGATGATCCGGACTTTACGATCCATGTGTTTCTTACTCAGGACCATGCGGCATTGTATTTGGATTTTTCCGGCCAGAGCCTTAGCAAAAGGCATTACAGAGTCGTCAATACTCCTGTTTATCTTCAGGAACATACCGCATATGCCGTATTCAATCGAAGCTGCATAAAAGATGAGATGAAGGTGATAGTCGATCCCTTTGTCGGAAGCGGAACGATCCTGATTGAAGCCGCGCTGTTTTATACCAGAACAGCGCCTGGATTGATAGACCCCGAAAGATTCGCTTTTCTGAGATACAGGGAATTCGACAGAATCGAATACGATGAATTGCTTGAAAAGGCTCAAGCTGAGAAGGATGAGGGCGTTGCCGAAATGAGAAAGGCATTCGGCGGCAAACCGTTCTTGTTCGGATTCGATTGCGATCAGGACATGCTCGATGCTGCGACGGCAAATGCCGAGAAGGCTGGCATGCTCGAATTCATCAGATTTGAAAGGAAAAGGATTCAGGATCTTGATCAGGACAGCCTTCCCGAAGGCGATTTCCTCGTCATAACCGACCCGCCGTATTCCATACGAGAGGAAATCGATGACATAAAAGGCTTGTATATAGATCTAAACAAGTTCATAACCGAACAATGCAAAGGCAGGAACGTAAGCATCCTGACCCCGGCAAGCGAGAACCTTTCATATATAAACCTGAGGCCTTGGAAGACCAATGCCATAATGAACGGGCAGATCAAATGCGCGCTTAACGGGTATTATGTTCTGACGGATGAGCGCAAGAGGGAGATAGAGGAGAAAAAGCGCGAGGATTTTGAAAGGCGGATGAATGAGCCGTTGAACGAGGGAGCCACCTCGTTCTACAACAGGTTGATGAAGAACAGGAAAGCGCTTTCGGGCTTTCTGGAAAAAAACGGCATAACCTGCTATAGGCTTTATGACGCTGATATGAGGGAGTATTCCGCTAGTTTGGATGTATATGAGGACAGAGCTGTGCTTTGCGAGTATGAAAAAGGCAGATTCATAGAGGAGGAAGACGCTCAAACTCGTTTGGAGGACATGAAGATGGCGACTCTTCGGGCGTTGCGGATTCCTTATGAAAACCTGTATGTCAAATCTAGAAAGCGGATGAGGGGGAAGGAGCAGTACGAGAAAAAGGAGAAGGATGCCGAAATATTCATCGTCCGCGAGAGCGGATTGAGGTTTCTTGTGAATTTCACGAACTACCTGGATACATACCTGTTTCTTGACCACAGAAGCGTCAGGAGCTACATACGGGAGCGCTCGAGCGGAAAGAGGTTTTTGAACTTGTTTTGCTATACCGGAACAGCGAGCGTCAATGCGAAAAAAGGCGGTGCGATATCGACCCAAAGCGTTGATGCCAATCAGAATTACCTCGATGTGGCAAAGGAAAACTTTCGCATAAACAACATGTCGGACATGTCGGATTTCTTCATACGTAGTGATGTCTTCACTTTTCTCAAAAGCCTTTATGACAATGATGTGTATGATTTCATTTACCTCGATCCGCCTACGTTTTCCAACGGGAAAGATAAGAAGGATTTCGATTTGCAGAAGGATCATGAAAAGCTGATAAGGCTTTGCATGAAGCATTTGGACAAGTCCGGGGAACTGCTGTTCTCCTGCAATTTCAGATCATTTGAGATGTCGGAGAAAATAATCGGGATGTATGATGTTGAGGATATCACCCAATCTACGATAGATGAGGATTTCGCTAATAGCGGCAACATACACAAGGCATACTCCATAAAGCATAGGAAAGAGAGGGAGGAAAGGGATATTTCCCAAATAGCGATGGAGATTCTCGGCTGCTAAGGCGTTTTCAGGCATGACATTCGGAAAAAATTTCACACAAGTGCAAATTTTTCACACTATACTGTGCAATTTTTTCACACCTCGGGTTTTTAAAACCATGGAATTTGTGTCATATCCTATTGAAATGCAAGAAATTATGAATATTTTTTGATTTTTGGCACATTTGTTGCAATATGTAATGGGTGAGTGGGGTGTTAAAATGAAAGAGAAAAAGGAGAATATGGACATAACTGCAATGTATTTTGACAGTATAAAGGATCTTAAACCGCTTGCCATCGAGGAGGAGAACGATCTTATCCTGAAGGCTCAGCAGGGTGATGTGAAAGCAAGGAACAGGATTGTCGATGCCAATCTGAAGTTCGTTGTCAAGAGCGTCAAGAGGTTTACGAATACCAATGTTCCGATTCTTGATCTGATCGAGGAGGGAAACCTCGGTCTCATGGAAGCCATCAAGCATTTCGATGTGAATAGCGGAAACAAGTTCACGACATATGCCATATGGTGGATAAACCAGTCCATAATAAAATATTTTCAGGATAAGTCGCGTCTTATCAGGGTTCCTGTCAACAAAAGCAACGACCTCATTCGCATCAATCGCATGATTGATGACTATAACGACAAGAACGTCGCCGTTGATTATGATGCGATTGCCGGTGAGTTGGGAATTGATCGCAGCGCGGTCATAAACCTCATCAACATAGCTTGTCCTGTGGCGTCGCTTGATAGATCTCTGGATTCGGAGGATGAAGGCGGCAACGGAAAGACTTCCGCTCATGATATCATCGCATCCGATGTTCCTACCGCTGAGGAGGAACTTGAAGCGGAGTATGAGAGGGAGCGCATAGAAAGCATCATAGACACTCTTCCTGAAAGGGAAAGGGAAGTCGTAAGAATGCGTTACGGGTTCGGAAATTTCGGTGAGATGTGCCTTGAGGATATCGGGCAGAAATTCAACCTCACCAAAGAGAGGATCAGACAGCTTGAGAGCGGTGCTCTCGCCATGCTGAAAGAGAAACTCGCAATTTGAGGCATATTAGCTTCAGCATTTCAAATATGCGGGCCGCGCAAGGCCTGCATTGCTTATCGGATTTCGATTCCGGTAAGTCAGATGTTCGTTCTGCCTGTGGCCTGTTGTTGTCATGGCAGATGTTTTCAATATTTTGAAGATTATATCCAGCATATAGTCAACACCTCATTTTTCCAGGAAGGAGACTTCCTGGTTTTTTATTTTTAAAGACTCCAATTTCGATCAAAAGAACAATTGATTTTCAGTGTGCGCTATTGAATTAATATGGCGTTTGTGGTATCATTCATGCACTATGAGACGATGTTTATCCTTGATATTGATAGCAGCCGTATTGGCGGTTTCATCTTGCGTTTCCACATCGTATAGGGTTGATTATACGAAGTCGTCCATAGTGTCTTTCGATGCTGATTTGCCGAAGGGATACATATGGGATTGCATTATTGAAGGCGAGAACAGGAAATACGCCGAGCTTATTGCGGCTGATTATGTCAATTTGGGTGAGGGTGCTGATATAGTCGGCAAATATGTTTTCTACATAAACCCGCTCAAGAAAGGAACTGTTGAGATTAAATATGTGAACAGGGACATGCTTGCTGATAAGGTTCTCGAGGAAGTTATGATAAAATACAATATCGTTGAGAAATTCGGCAGGCTTGTTCTCGAAGAAGCTTGAGAGTAGGCAATGAATAGTCTGATTTTAGGCGGGTATTCGGGCATTTCGGATGCGAATGATGCGAGAAGGCTTGAGGTATTCGCTGATAGCTGCCTTGCGCCATTGCTTCAGTATCTGTATAAAAACGCTCATTTTGAGTTCACATTGTATGTGACTAGCGAGGAAATGCTTTGGATAGAAGCGAATCGTTCTGCTATACAGAAGCTCATAGCCAGGCTTGTGAAAAGAAAATCCCTGTCATTGCTGATCTCGTCTAAGAATCACTGCTTCATGCCCATATCCTCGGCCCAAAACGTTACGGATCAGATAGAGCAGATGAGGATGCAGGTCAGAAAACACTACAGGAACAGATGCAAGGGCTATTTTGCATTCGGCGGGTTCTGGTCGTCTGAGCTTATTTCAAAGTTGGCAAAAGCTGACATTTCGTATGCGGTCGTGCCTACTTTTGTGAAGAACAGATTCGATTCGGGGCCGTTTTTCATGAGCGAGCACGGCAAGAAATTTGTCATCTATCCGTCTGACTACGCCATAGCGGATGCAGTGAGCAGGTTTGCTGCTGGAAAAATCGGGTCGGATGATTTTCGTTTGGCGGTTGAAGAATACGCATCAGGTCTTGATAGGGACAGGTGTGTTTCATGCTTTTTGAATTTCGATGATCTGGTGGATGCGGGCAAGGATACGCTGTTCTGTTTGGACTCCATATTCGGAATATTCAGGAACAGGGGTTTCAGATTTTTCAATACCGACGATGACATCGCATTCAAGAGGATAGGGTACCTGAATAGCGGCTCATATTATTATGGAGAGGATTACATAAGCGAACTATTCAAAGGAAATGACAGCTTCAACAGAATCGCAATGATCAATTACATATCCTCGCTATCAGTTGACAAGATGATACATAAAAAAGATCGTGAGGCGTTGAAGTCGCATGCCGTGCTCATGTCTTATGGGGATCAGTTTGTAAAGAATGACGATGCCAGCGGAAAATACAACGAAATGCTCTCTGAGCTTTTTGTTGGAATCAATTCAGGCAGCATTAGGATTCCGGATATGTACAGGCTTGAATCCTTAGAGCTCGTAGTAATAAGAAAAAAAGAGTATTTGGCATTCCTGGATACCGCGCAAGGGTGCATAAGAAAAATATTCAGCATGAGAACCGCAAATGAGATATGTTTCGGCGCTCCATCGTTTTACGACATTGTTGAAGACAGCAGGAATGGCCGCAGCATAGCGAAATACGGCAGCTATTGTCTCGATGGAATTTCAGACGATATCATAACACTTGCGTATCAGAACGGATCTTTGGACTACAGCATACGCAAATCATTTGTTTTTTCCGCAAATTCGATCATATGCAATATCGCATTAGCCAATATTGCGCAAAAACCGGTATCGTTTTCATTTGCTCAATTTTTCTGTTTGAAAAACGGGAATGGACAATCCGCTCCGCTATCGAGCGCGCAGCCGACAGGTTTTCTTGAAATGGAAGCGTTGTCAGAATCCCAATCAAACGAATGCTTGTTTGGATTGGATCCGAAAAAAACATATATGCCGTATTACGATTTGAATATGGTAACGGATGAGGTATTGGATTTCAATTATTCCATAAGCATCATGGATTCGAGTCAAAAGGAAAAAAGAGCGCTGACAAAAGCTAAAGAGTGCCAATAAGGGTTTTGATGTTTTTAAATCCGTTTCAAGCCGAAGTTCGATTGTTTGCATGCTTTTGGATAGCGTGCCAGCGGTTCGCACGCTTGGAAGAGCTTGAGATGTCAACAGGAAAGGGGGTTGAAAGATGAACGACAGTTTTTTTAATGTTGCCGCAAGCGTACTTGCATCTGATGGAAAAGCCGCTATAGCGAAAGTAGTCGGTTCGAAAGGATCCACTCCCGGCAAGAAGGGTCATCTCATGCTGATAAGGTCCAACGGACAGACAATAGGAACGGTAGGCGGAGGCGCGCTGGAAGTCCATTGCACAAGTAAAGGTCAGGATGTGATAAGATCCGCAACGGGATGCTCTGAAAACCTGAAGCTTGATGTCAAGGGTGATTTCGACTTGAAAATGGCATGCAGCGGAGAAATTGAAATTGAGTACGCGTATTTTGAAAATACCGAATCCGATATGGCAAAAGCACGCGATTTCATCGGAGTTGACGAGCCTGCTCCGCGTTTGGTGATAATCGGCGCCGGGCATGTTTCCCAAGCGCTGGGGCCTATAATGAAAAACTCCGGTTTTGATGTGGTAATTGCGGATGACAGGCCGAATTTCGCAAATAAGACCGTACATCCGGAAGCAAGCGAATGCGTTATCGTGGATTACAAGGATATTTTAAGAAACCTGCGGATATGCAATGGGGACTATGTCGCTATTATGACGCAAGGGCATTCCGGGGATATAGATGCGCTTTGCTCATGCATGAGCATTCCGAATTTGAAGTATGTTGGACTTATCGGCAGCAAGACCAAGGTAGGACTTGCTCTGGACAAGCTCAGGGAAGCAGGCATATCGGAAGAAAAGATAAAATCGATTTATGCTCCCATAGGCATTAAAAACGGCGGTCGAAGCGCGCATGAGATAGCAATTTCCATTGCCTGCCAGATAATCGGAGTCAGATACGGCTATTTTTAGGATGCGAGAGAGGGGACTCGAACCCCTACGCTTTCGGCACTAGATCCTAAGTCTAGCGTGTCTACCAATTTCACCACACTCGCTTTTTAGGATAACTAACATAGGGCAATCACCCTAGATTGATAATTTGAGATGTTTTGGAAAAATATGAAAACAATGAAAATGAGCCGCAAAGGGATCGAACCTTTGACCCACAGATTAAGAGTCTGTTGCTCTACCAGCTGAGCTAGCGGCCCAAAATGTTTTAGTGTTTCGTTTGCATCTCTGCAAACACAACATCAACTATTATACAACTTTACATTTTTTTTGCAAGTTTTTTATTAAAGCCATAAATTGACAAACGATATTAAATCATTGATACTAACAACAAAGCGATGCGGAGCGGCGATATTTTCCGTCGCTCTATACGATTTGGAGGAGCGATCGTGAGGTTTTTCGGCAGAAGGAAAATGTTTGATGTTGACACCGGAGACGAATTGGAGCTTGATTCGGGAGAGATGCTTTTGGTTGGCGATAAAATCGGAGAGGGAGGCCAGGGCACTGTATTCAAAGCGGAATTGAACGGAAAGGAATATGCTCTGAAATGGTACCATGCGAATGCGGTGAGAAATCCCGACGAGTTTTATGAGAATCTTTCCAGAAACATTCGGGACGGCTCTCCATCCGATAAGTTCCTTTGGCCGCTCCATGTTACGAAGAAAAAAGGCGGCAGATTCGGATATGTCATGGGTCTGAAGCCGGAAGGCTATCATGGATTCAGCGAGTTTCTTTGCGCTCGCGTCAGATTCGCTTCGCTTGGCGCTGTGATCAATGCTGCTTTGAATATAACAAATGCCTTCAGGGATTTGCATAGGAAGGGCTATTCCTATCAGGATTTGAATGACGGAAATTTTTTTATTGACCCTAAAAGCGGCAAGGTCCTGATATGTGACAATGATAATGTCGCTCCTTACGGTGTGAATCTCGGAATCGCAGGCAAGGCGAGGTACATGGCTCCGGAGGTTGCCAGACGAATCAGTCTTCCAGACAACCATACGGATAGGTTTTCTCTCGCCGTCGTTCTGTTTGAATTGCTTTTTCTCAATCATCCGCTGGAAGGGAAAAAAACTTTAGTCCCCTGCATGACCGAAGAGCTGGAATTGGAGTTTTATGCGAAGAAACCGGTTTTCATATATGACGCTGATGACGATTCGAATAGGCCGGATCCGCATGTACATGTGAATGTATCGAAATTATGGAGCCTTTACCCGGGATTCATAAGGGAGAAGTTCATAAGATCCTTTTCCGAAAAGGCCTTGAACGCTTCCGATTTGGACGCTGTGCGCTCATCAAGGCTGATGGATAGTGAATGGCAGACCGCATTTGTCAATCTGAGAAGCTGCTTAGTCAGATGCGCATGCTCTGAGGAGACGATAATAGATCACGCATCGGATTCGCAATGCTTTAATTGCAAAAGCGTCATACCCAAGCCGATGATGCTTTCGATTGGAAAATATAATGTTCCGCTTTTCCCGGGCGTAAAGCTTTGCGAATGTCATGTTAGAGCCGCTAGTGACGACTACGGTTCGATTAAAGGCGAGGTCACCAGACACCCTGACAAGCCTTCGTTGTGGGGTCTTAGGAATTTGGATGACAAGCCGTGGAATATCACGCTGATAGATGGGACGCTAACTGAGCTTCAGCCTGGCAGGAATATGCAGATAGGTAGAATAGCGCAAGTCGATTTTGATTCCGGAACAAAAGGGGTTATAATTAAATGAGGTTTTTTAAACTGCATGATGACAGCCATTTATCGGGTATGGTCTTTAGCGGGAGGCGCAAATGGGAATATACGATGAAACCGTAGCGATACCTAGGAAAACGATGACTTTGTTCTTCCTCATAGATTGCTCGGGAAGCATGAGCGGAACCAAGATCGGAGCCGTGAATCAGGCGCTTGAGGAGGCAATTCCTGAAATAAGGGATATTTCCATTTCGAATGCCGATGCTCAAATAAGAATTGCCGTATTGCAGTTTTCTTCGGGAGCGGAATGGATGACCAAGCTACCTGAAAATGTCGAGAACTTCATATGGAGCTACATCAGCGCCGGAGGAATGACGGATTTCGGAGAGGCCTGCAGAAAGCTTAATGGAAAGCTGTCGAAATCCGAATTCATGCAATCGGCCTCCGGGTCGTATGCTCCGGTGATAATCCTGATGTCGGATGGCGAGCCCACTGATGATTTTGAAGCGCCGCTTGAGGAGCTCAAAACCAACAACTGGTTCAAAAAAGCGATAAGAGTAGCGATCGCCGTCGGGGATGATGCCAAAAAGGATGTCTTGGAAAAATTCACCGGAAACATGGAAACCGTTTTGGATGTTCATAATCCCGAAGCCTTGAAAAGCATAATAAAATTCGTTTCCGTTACCTCTTCCCAAATCGCATCAAAACCCATGGCGGGAGGAGCCGGCAAGATTGATTCCGTTATTTCAAAACAGGATGAGATGATTAGCAAAATCAAGGACAGCCTTCAATTTTCCGCTGATGCGGGTGACGTTGACGAATGGTAGGATATGATGTTTTCTCATTGACCCGCATCGGAGAGAGGCACCTTTTAAAAGGCACTCCGTGCCAAGACTCTTCCTCAAGCGCTCGAATCGGCGGAGCTGTTGCGATTTGTGTGAGTGATGGGCATGGCGCCAGTGATTATTTCAGATCGGACAAGGGCAGTCTATTTGCTTGCGAAGCGTTTATGGAATTCGCCAGCAGGGCGCATGGTGATTGCCACATTCCGGATCTTAGCGCATCTGACAGAAAAAGTTCTTTTTTCAGAAGCATGGATGGGTTCATACTCTCATTGTGGCATGAAAAGATCAATGCGGACTTGAAATCACACCCAATAGAACCGGAGGAACGCGCGCGTGCATCCGCAGTTATGGAATCCGACTGGATCTCAGAAAACAATGTGTCCAAGGCATACGGCGCTACGCTTATCGGAGCGGTAATTGCGAAAGGATACTGTTACGGCATTCAAATCGGAGACGGGGAACTTATATGCATTAGTGAGGATGGGGTGTGCTTAAGGCCGGTTCCGGAAGACAACAGATGCGTGGGAAGCATCACCACATCGCTTTGCGATAACAAGGCGATCAATGAGTTCAGGCATTTCTTCTCTCAGCTGCCAATGAGGGCGGTGTTTGCTGCTACGGATGGGGTTGACAAGAGCTTTGGCATTGATCAAACGGATCAGCTTGATGCTTTCTATGGCAAAATCGTTTCCAGATTTCAAAACAATGGCCGTGATGCGGCGACCGAGGAGCTTCAGCAATTCCTTCCGAATCTATCGAAAAAGGGAAGCGGCGATGACATATCTGTTTCTGGGGCAGTTCGCAGGCTGTCTTTTTCACAGAGGCTGTTCAAAGGCTTTAAGCATAAGGATTGATATATATGAGAAATGATCTGGTGCGCAGGATATTAAGGGATTTTGTCAAAGCGTTTGAAGACGAAAAAGGCGTAGGACTTTTGCGCAAAAGGGACTCAAAAAAATATGTAGGCGATGTTTCCGGGATTGATTCGAACACTCAGGAGGCGAATTTTATACGCATGGCTATGGAATCCGGCGCTTTTGAGAATTTCTATGATTTTAACGATTACGATGCTGCTTATGCCAGACTCGATGAATTCACCGGATGGAAAGATGAGATAATTGACGACATGATCAGGATTTTCGCTGAAGCTATGTCTGTTCCCATGGCGGGAAGTCCGGCAGCTGACAAGCAAAACGAAGACGCATCCTATGAATCAGAGACATCTGACGATATGCTCGATGAATTCGATGATGATGGCTTGGCCGATGAGGATCCGCATTCGGCTCCCCAGTTCTTTATTGGCAGCATGGCGGATAGGGCATATGCAACGGCTATGATGATGATTCACGAGAAATCATGGTCGGAAGGCGATTTTGAAAAATCATTCGGAGCGCTTAAGGATGCGGCTGATCTCGCAAGCGCGGATGCGATGCTTGAGCTTTTGAAGTTCAGGGATCAGGCGACAGTTGTCTTGTCCGATTTGAAAGCCAAGGAATATCGTGATCGCGCTCTTAGGGAATTCATACGGATCGCAAATGAGCAGCAGGATAATGATGCGATGGTAAAAGCCGGCGATATGTTGCGCATGAGGGATTATGGAAAATTTGCGGAAGCGTTCAAGTGGTATGATGCCGCAGCTGCTGGAAATTGCGCAACCGCCATGTGCAGGATAGGTGAGATGTACGAAGCGGGTGAGGGAACGCAGCAGAACATTTCGCAATCGATAGCGTGGTATGAGAGGTCTGCTGATTGCGGCTGTGCCGAAGGCATGTACAGGTTGAGTCTTGCTTTAGAAAAGAAATCTGTTCGGCATGATGATTTGAAAAAGGCTTTTTTAATGCTGACCATGGCATCCGAGCGTGGAAGCCTTGAGGCGATGTTCAAAATCGGCACGATTCTCCATGGAATATCTTCTGGAGATGACAGATACGGAAGGCTTGCGGAATCATACTGCATCCGAGCGGCGCTGCTTGGTGAAGCCGATGCGTGTTTTTGGTGCTACAAGCATGGCATGGCATTGAAGAGTCGGATTGAATGGCTTGTCAAATCCGCATTCTTGGGAAGTCCGCAAGGGGCATACGCCTATGCGTTGACTTACGAACTGAAGGAAGGGCCTGAATATTCTGTAAAAAACCAGCAGCATTTGCCAAAGTACGAACGCGCCGCTATCCTCGGATCTGTTGATGCCATGCTATTTCTTGGCAAGGCGTATTTTGATGGGAAAGTCGTGAGGAGAAATTTCTCCAAATCATTCGTGTGGTACGAGATGGCCGCAAAGCACGGGAATATGCCGGCGATGAACAGAATCAGCCAAATGATATATTCCGGCGTTGGTACGGCTGCGGATCGGAAGAAAGCCGAGGAATGGTTCGATCTGGCGGAAAAAAGCCAAAGCCGCATGGCTTCGGGAAAATCGGGAGGTGAAGTTGCGTATCCGTCTTCGATTATTGATGATTGGATGAATAGGAGGAAACGGCGCAAGCCGACTCAATAGCAGTCTTAATATGCGAGGTTTTTCAAAACTCCTTCCTTCATGCCGCTCGCTTTGCATAAAGGGAGGGCAAGAAGAATATTGTCTGCTACAGCGGCCAAGAAGGCCGATTGTATCGTACTCGGCGCGTTTAATGGCATTGGGTTCGTAGTCTACTGCTCCGAAAGGGACAGAGCGAACTTCTGCGAGTTCAACAAGGCGCGTGGGAATTTCAAGCTTGAAAGGCAAGGGGGCATCAGATGAACTTTTTCATCGCTGACACGCATTTTGGCCATTCGAACATCATCTCAAGTTGTGAGCGGCCGTTCAAGGATATCAGGGAAATGGACAAGGTTCTGACGGACAACTGGAACTCGCGGATTACGGACAGGGATGATGTGTGGATAGCAGGCGATATGTTCTATCGTTGCAAATCCTCCGTCGAGCAGAGGTTGGAGAGCCTGAAGGGAATCAAGCACCTCGTGCTCGGAAACCATGACCATGACTGGCTCAAGAATGGCAGGGAAAGATATTTAGCCTCGATAAACCAGATGGAGATCGTCAAACTGGACGGAAGGCTCGTTCACATCTGCCATTACCCGATGATGGAATGGCACAACTCGTTCCACGGCTCGTATCTCGTATTCGGCCACATCCACAACAGTGTCAGTTCGCCGTTCCTGGAAGCGATAGCAGGCAACGAGCATATGCTGAATGCGGGCGTCGATCTGAATTATTTTCAGCCGGTGACATTCGAGGAACTTGTAAAGAACAATGCGGAATTTTATGATCGCAAAAGGATGGAAAAATGAGATGGCTTTTGCGATTTGCTTGCTTTAACATTTCAGTGAATGCCTTTCGGGTCTGAAAACTACCCGAAAGCGGTAAAATATGGCAGCATTGCGTTTCCCTTTTTCTTTTTTTTTCAAGGCTATGTCCGAATACATTTATTCTGCCATATCCAATCGCCGGATATGCGCCGCATATGCGCGCTCTGGGTCGCAAAGCCATTTGG
>CADBSO010000044.1 GCA_902797395.1 uncultured Spirochaetales bacterium | reverse complement strand
GCATTAGGCTTTTCGCCCCAAAGCGCGCCTCTCCAGCACCTCTCCGGCTCTGCGGCTCTGTCCTATCAGCCAAGCTTTCGGACATAGCCAAACTTTTCAACATCAGCAAAATACATAGCCCCGTGATTACCGACAGAACATTTGATTTGCCAGAGGACCATACATTCAAAAAAGCGAATGGAAACGGAAGGTTCGGGGCATACAAATCACCTAAAGGAAAGAGAAGCTTTAAAATAGCTTTCAAAGGCGAAGCGCTTAAGGAGATAGAAGGCAAAACGTTCTTTGATGATCAAGTTGTAACAAGACTCAATAAAGATGAATCAATAATGAATTTCACATCCTACCAGTACGAACGAATATTAGATTGGATTGTAGGATTCTCATACGACGCCACGCCACTGGAACCTGAGGAATTCGTTAGAGACTGGAAAGACAAATGGCTGGAAACAATAACAAAAATGAAAAAATCACTTGAGCAAACCAATTTTAAGACAGGAGAATAAAAAAAACGGCCGGCCCATTCGCCACTTCAGGTAAACAGGACGGCCACAACCCATCAGCAACGGCATGTCACTAAATCGGATGCCGCAATACGAATGTTTTGAGATACCTTACAATCGCATCAGCCCTCTTCAGGTCCTATAGGTTCATCGTTAGCAATATTGTCCGCCGTGAATTCGATTACCTTGACATCGCTGGTAAGATTATCCGACCATTCGATCTCCATGTCGAACTTGAAGCTGAAATCAGAATCCTCGTTATCAATCGCAGCGGTCCATGTCAAATCCTTCATCCTTATCGCCCTGACATTCTTTTCATCATCAAAACGAATAGCAAATTCCACTGGCGCATACGTCTCAGCCTCGTTGTTGGAAGCATGGAATGTCACTCCATCTCCAGTGCCGAATTCAGCATAAAGCGTCACCGCATACTCGCCATTGGAGAAGCTATCCTCGGAATAGGCCTCCTTCAAGCAGGAATACAAAGACATGAACTGCTCATATGAGCTATGCTCCATCGTATCCTTTATCCAATCGTTCCATGGAGTATTGGTGTTCGTAAGGAAAGTATAGTATATTCCATTTTCAATCCCATCGCTATTGTCGTTGTCAGTCCATTCCACAAACGCGCCGGCCTTTTCCACGTCCGCCAAATCCTCGCCTTTCTTATAGGCTTCGTAGAATTCCTTGGAATACTGAATCATCCATGCCGGTGTAACAAGCACTATGTCATTTCCGCTCATATCAGCCTCAGCCGCCTCAACAAAATCTATCGAATATTTGATATCCGATGAAAACCCCTTGGCCGCAGGAAGCGCGACATACCCATCAGCCTTGGCAACTATCGAATTGGCGCCAGCCTGGTCATCCCTCATGTTGATGATCTTGGCAAAACTACTTCTCCACTCATCACGAGTGACCTTGGTTCCCGAAGGGCCCGAGCAGCTAAAAGCAAACAAGCAACATAAAAACAACAAAACAAGCAAACTTTTTTTTCTCATTTTCCTACTCCTTTTCTGTTTGAATCTTTCGTTAAGAATACCTTCAAAACAACCAATTGTCAAAACTTGAAAAATGCATTTTTTACTTGAATCCCCCTCAATTAAAACACTCTTTTTCTTGACTTGTTTTCAATGAAAAAACAACCATTTCCTTGGATCATCTCCAGCGAAAAAGCATGCGGAAAACCAACTCTGAAAAACTGCGAAACACAAAAAAAAGCCAGACAAAATCACAAGCCGATGCAATATCGTAGCGCCACCGAAGAAACCGTTAATCCTTTCCGCTCCATGGCTAATCAGCGCATCTCATGCTTTCGACTCGACGCTATAGCCGTCGCTTCCGGCAAGCGGCCCGACGTCTGCCCCCCCCCTGCGGCTGCACCCGCGCAGCCTTCCTATCCCTGCCCTGCTAGTCCTGAGCGGAGCGAGCAAGCCGGAAGCCTAGAAGGTCGTGCGTGCCCGACGGGTACCAACCGGTCCGGCGCGACACGAAGCAGCAGCCAGCGTCGTAGTACCAGCTGCCGCTGCGGTCGAAGCGGTACGAGCCGGAGGCCGAATACAAATCCCAGCACCACTCCTAGACATTGCCGGACATGTCATAGAGGCCGAGTTCGTTGGGCTTCTTGGACTTGACGGGATGCGTCTGCTCATCCGAATTATACCGATGCCATGCGACCTCGCCTATGTCATTCGAACCGGAATACTTGAAGCCTTTCGACTTGTCGCCGCCTTTCGCCGCATATTCCCATTCAGCCTCGGTCGGAAGACGATAGCCGTTCTTGGAAAAATCGCATTTATATCCTCTCCATTCCTGCCATAGCACTTCTCCAGGCCCTCATTCCCCGATAACCTGTTCGCAATCAGCCTCACAATGCAAACTCCGATAAAAATTGAAATGTATTTTTGAGGTTTTTTCGCTAGAAGAGAGATTCATCTTTCCCGCACGCCATGCGTCCGACAAATCCCTCGTATCTGATGCTAATGTTGCCCGCAACAACTTGCTTCATAATGTTTATTATATGCAAGTTTCCATTTTTTACAAAAGGGCGCATTCTGAACAGCAAATTTTTAAAAACGCCCTTTGATGAAAATTTTTGCGTCAAAACACACGGAATTTCGAATAACTATCCAGTATTTTCAGAAGTCCTCTGGCAAATCAAACTATTTTCTGCAGCGGCACCTGCCTTATGCTCCGTTTTCAGCATTACGGTCTATGCTCGATCAGGATCCGGCTTTGGCATATGCTTCAACATCCTCAACAGGCAGGCTCAAATACTCGGATATCTTCTCGATTTCCAGCCCCTTGCCGAGCATTGTGCGGACAATTTTGACCTG
>CADBSO010000043.1 GCA_902797395.1 uncultured Spirochaetales bacterium | reverse complement strand
TAGTTTATTCCCAACATGGAACCACTACATATAACATCATATTTACCATCTATTTTAAATGATTTTAAAGTAGTTGCCACATCAGGATTTTCCTGTATCTCATCAAAAATGATGATTGTTTTGCCGGGTACAAATTGTAATGACGGATTTACCAAGGAAATATTTTTAATAACATTTTCCACTCCATATCCTTCAGCAAGTATTTGCATATATTTTGTCTCCAACGCAAAATTTATGTATACAACATTTTCGTAATTATTTTCGGCAAAATGCATTATAGATTCGGTTTTACCAATTTGTCTTGCCCCTTTTACTATACGTGGCTTATGTTCCGAATCTGCTTTCCAAGTTTTTAAAAATTCATCTATCTTTCGTCTGTAGTACATTTTCTCTTCCTCCAAATTTATGTTATCACAAAATCAGAGGGACTTCAAGGGTTTATTTCACATTTCGTGAGCCACTTTTTAAATATATATCACGTTTTATGAGCCACTTTTTTTATTTTTTTCACATTGGGTAAATAGAGATTTTTAATTCCTGTTTGCAAAAGTAACTTCTTGTAAACCATTTTTTGCAAGAGTAACTCCTAAAATTGCACCTTGAAAACAGAATTAAGTCTTGCAAAAACAGCCCAAAACAGAAGTTTCTATTGCAAGGGTGGAACTTATTTTTACAAATGCCTTGAAATCAAGGGTTATGAAATGTTACTCTGTTTTTGAGATCAGTCTTTATTGCATGCAAATAAGAAGTCGTCGCTTCGTTTGCGTGTTTGCAAGAGAAACTTCCACTTCAGTTCATCGTGTATTTATCAGGAGACGGCTTAGTGTTAGTTTTACTTCAACAGTTCAGGTTTGAGAATGATCTCATTAGCAGGAATAGCCTGCATTTTCAGTGAAGCGGCTACTTCCTCACCATAAAAGAAGCTGAACAGTTGATGGGCTGATCGATTGTTCAGTTTCTTTCTTGTGTAAGAGTTGATGTGGTTAATCATCAGCTGAACCTTATCCTGTGTAAGGTTTGCAAACGATGTTCCTTTCGGCAGAATCCGCCTTATAAATTCATGTGTTACTTCAATGCTACCCTTTTGATTGGAGCGCTGCGGATCGCAGTAGAACACGTAAGTTCTGCGATTACCGTCCTTATCAAATTCAATTGAGGACGGATCGGTAAATTCACTTCCCCGGTCCGTCAGTATAACTTGGAACATCTTGCGAAACTGTTCCTTTCCAAGACGTTTATAAAGATCGTTGATGACCTCCGTCACCGATCTTGCAGTATTGGCTTCACGAAGGAAAGCCAGCATACAGGTGCTGTTTCTAAAGAAAAGCGTAAGCAGCACTTTCGTCGAATCCCGTTTTCCTTCTACCGAGTCCATTTCAACTACTGCATAATCAGGATGCTCTTCCATAAAAGCAAGGAAATCCTCATAAGTCCTGCCGACATGACATTTCTTGTCAACCCGAACCGATTTCTTGGCCTTTCTCTTCTTGTAGCGGACTTTTCTTGGAAGGTCCAGATTTCCAACAGAAAGAACGCCGGCATCGATGTAGTTGTAGATGGTACGTTCATCGACCATAATTAGATCAGCATTATTAATACATATCTGATGGATCGACTGTCCCTGCTTAACAAGGGAAGAAACGATATCATCAAGCCTGGCAAGTTCTTCAGGTGTGAGATCTATTCCCCGCCTTGATTCGCTTCGTGTACGCTCATATGCTTTCTGAGCTTCCTTGGCGTCATAGACCTGTTTGCGAAGTGTACATGACCGGATGCTGTGACATGCATTGCAAACGTAAGGTGCCTTCGTTAGTGTTTTGCAGTTTTCTTCGACAAAATCAGAACATACATTATTGCACTTGGAGCACCCAGCACAGTATGGTTTATAACGCCAGGACATTCCGGTGGGCAAACAACCCTCCTTACACAGTCCGCTCTTATCGCATATATTCCTCTTAGCACAGGGATTAAAGCATCTTGATCTGGTCCCGGTCTCTTTTACAATCAGATGTGCTTTTACTTCCTTTGAAACGGTGGAAGGATCCTTACCTATAACTGCAGCTATATCAACGAAAGAACGTCCTTCTTTCAGAGCCTTCTGAATGGCAATTCGATCATCAAGTGTCAAGTGTTTGTTATAAGATGACATATGCTCATCCTCCTTATGGCAGCCATCCCCTGACACTGTTGAAGTACCTTTATTTTGCCATAAAGAAAGAAGATAGTCTCCTTGTAAGACTATCTTCCGCTTAAATCTTTGCAACACTTACTTCTGTTTTCAAGATGATATCAAATCTTGGAACCGGAATTTAATATTTCAATTGAGTTTTGTTTTTCATTTATGGTTCCGCCCTCTCTAACATTCCCTCGCCAGAATAGCCATATAAGCTCTTCCCGGCAATTTTATCTTTACTTTTCCGCTTAGCTCTTTATAAGCCAATGTTCTTGTCATATTCCATGTGTCGATTATTTCGATATTGTATTTTTTATTTTCCGGCAGGCGGAAATTGTCTTCTGCCTGGCAGCGCTGATAATAGTATTTTAATATCACGGACTTGTCTTCCGACTCAGCTCTGTAATCGTGTTCAAAGGCGGACATCAACACATTTGCATCGTGATCTTGTCTTGAAATTGCAATACCGAAACTGCGTCCCGAAGGCGCTTTGTCAAAATCTCTTCTTACTTCGTCGGGAAGATTGTCAAAAAACTCGTCTCCTCTTGCCTCAAAAGGCAGCAAAGGCTTGTTAAACTCTTCAACAATGTTTCTTAAAAAGCCTATTCTCTCCGGAGATTTTCCCTTTAGTTTGCCACCCTTTGACCACCAAAGAATATCATTTTCATCAAGGAAAGTTTCACCGTGCGTGCAATAGGCACCGCTTGCAATAGCCTGCCAGAATTTTGCAGTCATTTCCTCAGCCGACAAATTGCCCCAAGAAAACGGAATATTTCCCTCATAGCAACATTCATCCACGCATATCGGCTTATTGAATTTTCTTACATCATCTCCCACATTTGCAAGGCATTTTATTTGATAAGAACCATGGCTGATGTTTTTTCTCGAAACATCCCATAGCAAAAAGCAATTATGATTTGAAATCAAATGTCCTCTTGTGTCGTTTTTTGCAACAAATTCTTCTATCTCATACCAATTTTCTTCGCTTATTTCCGACAAAAGCAAATCGTATTCGTTTGCAAGCGACCACCAAACATTATCAAGCTTTCCAAGACGTTTTATGCAATAATCAAGGTATTGTAAGTTCTTTTCCATGCCCATGGTCGCAAGGCCCCAACTATCGTAGGAATGAAACAAAATCAAATCCGCCTGAATTTCCATATCGTCCAAGCGTTTTATGACACTTTCCAAATTTTCCCAATATTCCTTAACGGGCCTGCCCGGATCCCAGCTGCCGTCTTCATTCTTTTCGAAGGGATAGAACAAAGGCTCGTTGTCGTTGAATTGATAGTGTTTTGGGAACACACACATGCGAACCTTGTTAAACGGCGATTTTTCCAAGCTTCTCATTGTTTCTTCTATCAG
>CADBSO010000042.1 GCA_902797395.1 uncultured Spirochaetales bacterium | reverse complement strand
GATCCGGGATGAGAAACCGGTCGATCCAGAACCGAAGCAAGCCAAGGCAATACTTTGTGTATCACTTGTCCGTATTTGGATAAGTGTGGTCGCTACGACCTTGCGGCCTGCCTGCCCTGCAGGCCTGCTGCGCAGCCCTCGTGCAATCCGCATCTGCCCGTCGGCCCGAATGAAAGCGGGCGTTGTCCGGTTTCCGGAGATGAGCTAGGCTTCGCCGCTCTCATTCTGTCTGCCGTGTGCATGCGGATTCCGCCATGCGCTCCGTTCCGGACCGCATCGCGGGACGGGCATCAGGTATCTTCTTCTATGACTTGGCGCTTTGGTTCGATCGGTTGGTTTATCGCCCGAAGACCGAGCCTGTAGATTTGCGAAAGCTATGTAGCGGAGGCGAGAGGATTCGGGATGAGAAACCCGCCGGTCCAGTTCCGAGGCAAGGCAGGACAATACTTTGTGTATCACTTGTCCGGATTCGGATAAGTGTAGTCGCTACGACCTTGCGGCCTGACCGCCCCGCAGGCTTGGCTGGCGCAAGCCTCGCGTAATCCCGGTGCGTCCGTCCGGCTGGAATGAAAGCGCAGCATGGTTCGGCTTCCGGAGCGTTGTAGGCTGGGCCGCTCTCCTTCCTTCCGTGCGTCCGCGTCGTGATTCTGCCATGCGCTCCTTTCCGGACCGCATCGCGGGACGGGCATCAGTCTTCATTTCTATGGCCTGCCGCATCGGAACGAGCGGCGGATTTATCGCCCGAAGACCGAGCCCAATTTACACATAAAGTTGTTGATTTCATATGACTCGTATATAATTCATTTCAATGAAAACAAGAATCTCAAAAGGAATCGCATCCGGCACGATCGTTGCGCCGCCGTCGAAAAGCTATGCCCATAGGATTCTGATAGCCTCGTTTCTCGCAAGCTCTCAAGGATATGGCGAGGGCAGGGCGTGTCGGGTATCTAATGTTGCTTTTTCGGATGATGTTAATGCGACATTGGGCTGTTTGAAAGCGCTCGGCGCGGTTATTTCGACTGATGCCGATAGCGTTTTGTTTAAAGGAACTGCTGGAGCCGGCGGCGATGGAGAATTGATGTTGGACTGCAATGAAAGCGGAAGCACATTGCGTTTTCTGATTCCCATGGCATTGGTTTTGAATGAGAACCGCCGCATAGTCATGCGCGGAACGGCGAAGCTCATGTCGAGAGGACTCGATGTGTACGAGCGCATATTCGAGCGCTGTGGAATAGAATACGAGCATGGTAATGATTTCTTCTCGTTTTGCGGAAAGTTGGCTGGCAGCGAATTCGTAGTTCCTGGAAACACCAGCAGCCAGTATGTGACCGGATTGATGTTTGCCTTGTCGTTGCGCCAAGGTGATTCCAGAATAGTTATCGAGGGAGATATTGAAAGTCTTCCATACATCCGGATCACGCTTGATGTGCTTTCCGGATTCGGTGCGAGAGCTGTTTTCTCTGGCAATGAGATAAGGATTCAGGGCGGACGGAAGTATTTGTCGGGTGATAGGTCTGTTGAGGGCGATTACTCCAATGCCGCCTTTTTTGCCGCATTGAATCTGATTGATCCGCTGAACGATGTGCGCGTCTGCGGATTGGCTGTGGATTCCGTTCAGGGTGACAAGGCGTACGAAAGGCTTTTCCCCTTGCTGAAGGGGAATACGGGGCCGGAAATCGACATTTCGGATTGCATAGATTTGGGACCTGTTTTGTTCATGCTCGCCTCCGCATTGAACGGAGCCGTTTTCACTGGTGTCAGAAGGCTTCGGATCAAGGAGTCGGACAGGGTTGCATGCATGGTTGAGGAACTTGTCAAATTCGGCGCGAGGATTGATGCCGGGGACGATTCGGTCGTTATTCATCGGGCGGAATTGCATGCCCCGGGTTCGGTTCTGAACGGTCACAACGATCATAGGATTGTCATGGCGCTTTCGGTGCTGCTGACAGGATTCGGCGGCGTGATTGACGGGTCGGAGGCGGTAAGGAAGAGTTTTCCTGATTTTTTTGAAAGGCTTGGGGAGGTTGGAGTATCATATGAGCATTTCCAAGGATAAGAGGTTTCTGATAGTAGGACTAGGTCTTATAGGCGGAAGTTATGCTGCCGGGCTTAAGGAGCAAGGATATCATGTGGGTGCGTTGACAAGAAGTCGCAAGACGATCGATTATGCTCTTTCCAAAGGCATGATAGACGAGGGCACGACGGAGTTGTCGAAGGGTTTCATCTCTAGTTATGACATTGTGGTTTTTTCTTTGTATCCGAAGACTTTCATTGATTGGATTGCGGCGAATCAGGATCTTTTGAAACCCGGAGCGCTTATTACTGACGCTACAGGCGTCAAATGCAGCGTGGTTTATAAGGTGCAGGAAATTCTCCGGAGGGATTTGGAGTTTGTGCCGGCTCATCCTATGGCAGGTCGTGAGACATCAGGAGTCGAGTATGCTGCTTCCAAGATTTTCAAAGGGGCGAATTATATAGTGACTCCAACTGATGCGAATACTGAGAAGGGCATAGAGGATGTTAAGGAAATCGGACGGATTTTAGGTTTCGGCAGGATATCGGTTCTATCTCCTGAGAAGCATGATGAGATGATAGGCTTTCTCTCTCAGCTCACGCATTGCATAGCTGTTTCACTGATGACATGCAAGGATAGCGAGGATCTTGCGAGTTTCAGTGGGGATTCGTTCAGGGATCTGACAAGGATAGCGAAGATAAACGATGAGATGTGGCCGGAGCTTTTCATGATGAACAAGAAGGAGCTTTTGTCGCAGATGGATTTGTTTGCAAGCCAGTTTTCCAAGTTGCGTCAGGCATTGGTAGATGACGATGTTGAGGGAATGCGAATGATGATGAGGCTTTCTACTGAGAGGAGAAAGCTTTTTGATAAGAAAATTTGAAAAACCTTGATAGGAAATGAGGTGATGTCATGAATATGAAATTCAAGAGGAAGCTTCCGCTTCCTATGGAAATAAAGGAAATGTATCCGGTGAGCGAAGCGGGAAAAGCCGCCAAGCAGAGAAATGATGAGGAGATAAGGAGCATTTTTGAGGGAAGATCGGAAAAGCTGCTTGTGATCATCGGCCCTTGTTCGGCTGATAGGGAGGATGCGGTTATAGATTATATAAAGCGTCTGATCCCGATACAAAAGGAATATGCCGATTCTCTTATGATTGTTCCGAGGGTCTATACCAATAAGCCGCGCACGAACGGATCCGGCTACAAGGGAATGCTTCATCAGCCTGATATAAACGGTGATGAGAACATGCTCAAGGGTCTCATAGCAATAAGAAAGCTTCATATAAAGGCAATAAATGAAACCGGTTTCTCATGTGCGGATGAGATGCTTTATCCGGAAAACCACAGGTATCTTTCGGATTTGCTCAGCTATGTTGCGGTTGGCGCCAGAAGCTCTGAGGATCAGCAGCATAGGATGACGGCTAGCGGTCTGAATATTCCCGCTGGCATGAAAAACCCTACTAGCGGAGATATTACGGTCATGATAAACTCCATAAAGGCCGCGCAGCGCGGCCACGAATTCATATATCGCGGTTGGGAAGTGGAAAGCCAAGGGAATCCGCTCTGCCACGCCATATTGAGAGGCAGCGTGAACAAGCATGGCCAGAACATTCCGAATTACCATTTCGAGGACATTATGTTTGTGTGCGGCAAATATAAGGAATCCGGTTGCGCGAATCCCGCTATAATCATAGATTGCAACCATTCCAATTCCGGCAAGCAGCATCTGGAGCAGATCAGGATCGCTAAAGAAGTCATGCATAGCATTAAATACAGCCCTGAAATTCGCAAGTTCGTAAAAGGGCTGATGATTGAGTCGTATATTGTCGATGGCAAGCAGGGTGAGGATGGTACTTGTTATGGTCAGTCGGTTACGGATGCCTGTCTTGGCTGGGAGAAGACGGAAAAGCTTTTGCGCGAGTTGGGCGATATGCGTCGCGAACTGATTGGAGGGAAGTGATCAATTCCGTGCCTTCGGCAGTGTGTCTGATCTGAAAAGGTTGGGCTTTCGCTGGAGGCGTTTGCTGTTGTTTCATTTTGAAATAGTTTTTAAAACCATATTATATAGTTTTCGATATTGACAAAAATGGTTTTGAAATATATCATATTTTCACTATGAGCAAGTATAGAAAACCTATCAGAAAGGATAAGCCTGAAGGCTGGATCCTGAAGTATCGCGGGGATTACTACAATGGCGAATGGCCGACGATACCTCAGATTTTTGAAATGGCCTGCCATGAATGCCCGGACAAGATTTTTCTTGAAACATTCGCGCCTGAACATCAGACATTCACATTCGGTGAGGCGCAGCAATTGGTTCGCAGGATTTCAGAGAAAATAAAGTCAATTGTAGCTGAGCCTGATTCGAAAATAGTGGTGAGCGGCATCAATTCGCCGGAATGGGCCATATGCTATTTGGCTGTTCAATATTCCGGAAATGTCGTAATACCATTGGATAATACGTTGCACGAGAATGAAGTCAGGAATCTTGTGGAGTTCTCGGAAGCGAAGATGGCTTTTGTTGATGGAAGGAAGAAGCCCTATCTTGATTCAATGGGTTTGGAAGCCATAGTGAGTCTTGACAGGGATATCTCCGGAAAGGACGGGCTGGAATATGTGGTCGATTGGGCAAGCGATGTTGAAGTTGCTAAAAGCTCCGACGAATTCAGATTGGAGCTTCTCAAAAGAAGCGAAAACGATCTTGCGGCAATACTCTTTACTTCCGGAACAACCGGAAACCCGAAAGGCGTGATGCTGACTCATCGGAATTTTGTCAGCGATTGCTTTCTGGCGCAGGGGAATTTGGTGATTTTCCGCGATGATGTTTTTTATGCGATCCTTCCGATACATCATGCTTATGCTATGGTTGCGGCATTTCTTGTTCCGATTTCGCAAGCGGCGACTATAGTGTTCGGAAAAAAGATGATTCCCAAGCAGATATTCCATGATGTCAAAGAAGGCAAGGTCACCATATTTCTTGGCGTGCCGGTTCTCTATAATAAAGTGATTGCCGGGCTTATGGATGGAATAAGGAAGAAGGGTTTCCTGGTCAACGGGTTCGTCAAGTTCATGATGGGTTTTTTCGCTGTCTTGAAAGCTATTACCGGGCTGGATTGCTCGAAGAGGTTTTTCGGGTTTGTAACGGGCAAGGTCTCCTTGAATAAAGTGCGCGTGCTGATTTCCGGCGGCGGTCCTTTGGCCCCTATCGTGGTAAAGCAATATAATAGGCTCGGTCTCAAATTCATTGAAGGCTATGGCATGACGGAAACAGCGCCGATAACGACGCTCAATCCTAAGGATGCTTATAAGCTCGGTTCGGTTGGCCGCGTTTTGC
This sequence comes from uncultured Spirochaetales bacterium, assembly GCA_902797395.1. GTDB lineage: Bacteria > Spirochaetota > Spirochaetia > Sphaerochaetales > Sphaerochaetaceae > UBA9848. The sequence goes on along the minus strand of CADBSO010000042.1, from coordinate 30,635 downwards.
CTGGCATGGAGATGAAGATAGAGGATGCCAATGCGGATGGGAATGGGCTTGTGTGCTTTAGGGGTCCGAATATCATGAAGGGGTATTTGAAGAATGACGAGGCTACCCGTGAGATTATAGATGAGGATGGATTCATCAATACGGGAGATATAGGTCATATTGATGGCGACAATTATCTGTTCCTAACCGGAAGGCAGAAGAATATCATAGTTACTTCCGGAGGAAAGAACGTGTTTCCCGAGGAGATAGAGAACGAGTTTCAGCTTTTCACGGATATAGATGAGGTTATGATCGCTGGGTATGCCATGAGCGATGGGTCCGAAGGCATTATGGCGGTTGTTCAGCCGAGCGAGGCGCTTATCAGGCAATATGCTGATGATAAGCCTGCTTGTAAGGAGAGGATTCAGCAATCCGTTGATGCTGTCAATAGGGCGCTGGCGACTTATAAGAAGATCTCCAAGCTCGTGATAACATATGATCCGTTCCCGATGTCATCAACAAAAAAGATAAAGCGTCCCGTTGCCATGCAGATGCTTAAGGATAAGGGTCTGATTTGAATTTCGGATACGAGGATAGGCGCGCTTCATTTTCTGGTGATCTGGGAAGTGTTTGCAGAATTGTTCTTGATGATGCGGCTGCATCCGATCTTCTTCCCGAAAGGGATGAGAGCGGGGATAAGACCGCATTTGGAAACGCTCTTGTGATAGCTGGCAGCGCCGGCTGCACCGGAGCGCCTTTTTTTTCCGCAACGGCATGCCAAAGGTGCGGTGCCGGATTGGTTCGTCTCGCTGTTCCGAGCGAGATTCATGCGATTGAGGCCGTCAAGCTGAATGAGGTTATGGTCATTCCTGTTGACATCGATAGGCATGCGGATATCGATGAGCGGTCGATAGCCGAATATTTGAAGCTTGCATCAAGATCGGATGCCGTGTTGGCTGGTCCGGGAATATCGGTTACGCAGAACAATCGTCTGCTGATACGCCGGCTTATCCGAAGCTCCCGCATTCCTCTTGTTCTTGATGCTGATGCGTTGAATTGCCTTTCCGGAGATCCGCAGGCGCTTTTGGATGCGCAGTGCGACATTGTCATTACTCCGCATGAGAGGGAATTCACAAGGCTTTTTTCATTCGATGGCGTTCCCGGTGACGATGAGCTTTTAGGATTTGCGGCTCGGTATGGTGCTGTTGTGGTTTATAAATCAGCTGAAACGCGCATTGCTTCGCCGTCGGGTGTGCTGCGCGTCAATTCCGGCGCTGCCAATTCCGGAATGGCCAAAGGCGGATCCGGAGATGTTCTGGCGGGAATGGTTCTTGCGTTTCTTACACAAGGGATGGAGGCTGAAGAGGCTGCTGCTCTTGCTGTCAGGCTTCATTCCGTAGCCGGAAGAATAGCGCGCGAGCGGCTGACGCAATATGTCATGCTGCCTTCTGATGTCATAGGTTGTTTTCCCGAGGCGTTCAAGGTCATTATGGAGCGATAATGATCCGATTGCTTGTTCCTGTCGTTTGTTTCCTGCTTCGTTGGATTTTTTCTGGAAATTTGCCTGACGAGCGTTAGGCAATTGGAATGCGCTTTTTGCGGATTATTTGATGAATTGGCATTTTATGTCTTGAAAATATGGCTTTTATGGATATCATTAGAAATGCTGTGTCTCGGTTTTCCGTGTGCAAACGGCACGTGGACGACGCAGGCTCGGCGAAGGAGTAGTATGTACGCATTGGTGGAAATAAGCTCAAAGCAGTACAAAGTCAGACAAGGCGATGTCATACTCGTCGATCTTCTTGGGAAGAAGACGGGCGACAGCGTGTCGTTTGATTCTGTTTTGGCACTTGTTGATGGTGATAATGCGACTTTTGGCACGCCTTATGTGAAGAATGCTCAGATCAAGGGCGAGGTTGTCTGTGAGAAGGTTCTTGCGGATAAGATAAAGGTCTATAAGTATCACAGGAGAAAAGGCTATAGGAAGACTCAGGGTCACAGACAGGGCTATAGCCAGATCAAGATTAGCGAAATAGTGGGTTGAGGAGAGACGGATGGCACATAAGAAAGGGGGCGGAAGCTCCAGAAACGGACGTGACTCGAATCCTAAAATGCTTGGAGTCAAGCGTTTTGGAGGTCAGATCGTCAAGGCTGGCGAGATAATTGTTCGTCAAAGAGGCACTAAGCATCACCCAGGTGAGGGATGTGGTCTTGGCAAGGATTATACGATATTTGCGCTGAGGCCCGGCAGAGTGAAATTCTATACGAGGAAGAACAGGTCGTATTGCTCGATTGAGGAAGTGACGGGTTAAGTGAACGGATTTGCTGACGAGGTCTATATCGATGTTCGTTCCGGCAATGGCGGCGCGGGATGCGTATCGTTCAGGCGTGAGAAATTCGTGCCGAAGGGCGGTCCGGATGGCGGTGACGGCGGAAAGGGCGGAGACGTGGTGTTCGTCTGCAGGAAGAATGTCAAGACATTGACCTTCTTTAAGAAGACCCGTTTGTTCAACGCAGAGAACGGGCATCAGGGCAGCGGCCGCTGCATGCAGGGCGAGAACGGCAAGGACATGATTATAGAAGTTCCGCCTGGCACTTCCATAGTGGATGCCAATAGCGGGCTCCTTATCAAGGATATGATTGGCGACGAGCCTTTCGTTTTCCTCAAAGGCGGTCGTGGCGGAAAGGGCAACACGCATTTCAAGTCCTCCGTTCAGCAGGCTCCGAGATTCGCGCAGCCAGGAGAGGAAGGGAAGAGCGCCAGGGTCGGATTGATCCTGAAACTCATAGCCGATGTCGGATTGATTGGGTTTCCGAATGCTGGAAAGTCATCATTCATAAACTCGGTTACCAATTCCAAAAGCCTTGTCGGATCGTATCCGTTCACTACGCTGATTCCTAATCTTGGAGTCATGAATGTGAAGGGAAACGATATTGTCATCGCTGACATTCCGGGCTTGATTGAGGGTGCTAGCGAAGGCAGAGGCATGGGGCTGAAGTTCTTGAGGCATATTGAAAGGTGCAAGATGCTTCTGTACCTGATAGATGTTTCGGATCCCGCGCATGAAGCTGTGTATGAACAGCTCAGGAACGAGCTTGAAAGGTTTTCGCCTGCAGTGGCTGGCAAGCCCCACATCGTATTTGCGACAAAAATGGATCTTGACGAATCGAAGTCGAATTTTGAGGGGTTCAAATCTTCGCATTCGAGCGAGAGGGTCATGCCGTTGTCTGTGTATGAAAAGGATTACCTTATGGCTGCGAAATTGGCCATATTGGAGACATTAAGCAAATTGGAGAAATAAAATGAATTATTCCGCAAAAAAAAGAGAGAGGCAAAATAAGAAAAGAAGGCTTCATAACAGGATTGTGAAAAGCCAGAACAGGACAATTATAAAGTCCTTTGAGGCATCGCTTAAGGAAGGCGATCAGGAGAAGGCTAAGGAGATGCTTAGAAAAGTTCAGAAATCTCTTGATTCATCGGTTTCCAAGAACGTGCTTCATAAAAAGACGGCTTCCAGAAAGCTTTCGCGACTTACGCTTAAGCTCAACAAGCAGCTGAATAAGCCGGCGGCGGAAGCATAAGCCAAGTGAAGACCGATAAGCGGACAAAACTTGATATCGTAGGAGAGATCTACGATCATATTATTGACAAGTACCAGAAATCCAATAAACAATGCCGCGTCATAAAAAGCGATGTGGCATATGTTATTGATGATTTTCTGGAAGAGATCAAAGCATCCTTGATGGAAAAGAAGACCATTGAGCTTCGCGGTTTTGGCACTTTTCAGGTGAAGAAGAGGGCGGGCAAGAAAAACTCGCGCAATCCGAAATCCGGCGAGATGGTCGAGACATTGGATCATTTCGTGCCGATATTCAAGCCCGGAACTGATTTCAAGGCATCTATCAAAGGATTGGATGGGGATGGCTGATATGTTTTTGAAGAATGAGGATCTGTTCAAGAAAGTGAAGGAAGAAGCTTTTGCCATGTGGAGGTATCTTTGAAGGCACTGGCATTGAAAACAAGATAAGCGAACTTGAGGCCAAAACCGGTGAGGCAGGCTTTTGGGACGATAGGAAATCCTCAAACGAGGTGATCAAGGAGCTTTCCGCTTTGAAGGGCGCGCTTTCAGAATGGCAGGCGCTGCTTGATGAGGTCAGGTCCGTCGATGAGCTTTGCCAGCTTTATTCCGATGAGGAGGATGAGGCTGTTCGCGATGAGATGGATAAGAGCATAGCTTCGATTTCCGCCAAATTCTCAGAACTCAAAAGCAAGCTGCTTCTTTCCGGGAAGTATGATAGGAACGATTGCTATCTTTCGATACATGCCGGCGCGGGCGGTACGGAGGCAGGCGATTGGGCCAATATGCTGATGAGGATGTATTTGAGGTTCGCGGAAAGGAACGGATTCAAATGCGAGGTCCTTGATGTCGAGGAGAATGAGGGCGGAATCAAAAGCTGCACGATTCTTGTGAAGGGTTCGTATTCATATGGGTATTTGAGAAACGAGGCAGGTGTTCACAGGCTTATTAGGATATCTCCGTTTGACGCGAACAAGAGAAGGCATACATCGTTTGCATCAGTATATGCTTCGCCTGTTGTTGACGACGATATAAAGATCGATATAAAGCCTGAGGATATCAGAATAGATACCTATCGCGCCGGAGGAGCTGGCGGTCAGCATGTCAATAAAACCGATTCCGCAGTCAGAATCACGCATTTCGCATCGGGCATAGTGGTCCAGTGCCAGAATGAGCGAAGCCAGCTCATGAACAAGGAAATGTGTTTCAAGATGCTTTATTCCAAATTGTGGGAGTATTATCACGATTTGGCCGATGAGGAATTCAAAAAGGATGCGATAGAGAAGAAGAACATAGAGTGGGGTTCGCAGATCAGGACTTACACATTTCAACCGTACACGCTTGTCAAGGACCATAGGACAGGTGAGGAGGTAGGCAATATCCAATCCGTTATGGATGGTGATATAATGAATTTCATTGAGGCGAATCTCAACAGCACGAACGTGTTCGACAAGAAGCAGGGATAGCGGGGCGTCGTTTTGTCTAGAAGGCTTTTGTTTTTCGTTTTGCTTTCGCTTGCATGCGTTGGGAATCTGTTTTCCGCGGGAGAAGCGATAAAAGCGGTGGTGGTGCGCAACACTATCAATAATCTCACCGATGAGACCGCTATAATCACGGAGGCTTTCAATCGTTTTTTCAAAGAGAAGAGGATTACTGATCCTGCCGAAATTGATTATTATTCGAATAAGGCGCGCAGGAGCGAGATGCTGGATATTGGGAAGAACCTGAAAAGCGCCTTTTCTTCTGAAAATGATTCGGAGTACGAGAAGCTGATGAGGAGAAAGTCCGAATTGGAGGCAGCGGCTGCCGATTCGGCTCGTGACAACGGCAAACCGAAGAATAGGGATGCCCTTGTTTTGCCTGTTCAGATAAGCGTCATCTCATTTGACAAGTTTGATCTTCAGGCGCTGTTTCAGAAAAGCCGCATATTGATTGACTATATAGTCAGTCAGAATGATTGCGATTATGTTCTGATACCCGCTTCGATTCCGCTTGAGAACAATCTCATTCGCGCCAGATTGCTGTTGTATGGCAACATGACCAAGGAATTCTCGGTGATCTATGACAAGGTGATAAGGCAGTCTGAGTTCATTGAGTTCGCTCGGGACAACTTCACCGGTCTTGTCGGTTTGTTTCCGTATTTTCTTCCGGATGGCATGGGCATAGTTGATTTTCCTGCGCGTGATTTCGGATACGAGGTGCGTTCTAATGGCGAGAGGGTGGAAGATAATAGCATGTTTGCAGAGGGGCGTCGGAAATTTGTGGTTTCAAGTCCCGGATACGAGGATGCGGAAGTTGAGATCGATGTTAGAAAAAATGCGGTGAACGAGTTGTCATTCGATTTGAAGGAGAAAATCAACGGTAGGGTTTTTTTGAATTCGGACGGTCCGATGTACAAGGCCTTTTCGACCGATAAGGGGTCATTTGATCTTCCCGATTTCATTAGCGACTACAAGACCCCGCAGAGCATTTCCTTTTCATATCCTAATCGCTCTACGAAATATATCTCATTGCTTGATAATATAAGCAAGCTGAATATCTCATTGAAACCCAATTATCTTCTCGATCCTTCTTACAGCAAGGCCGAGGTTAAGGATTTCTACAGCACGGTATTGCTTTCGATTTCGATTTTCGCCATTGACATATTGTCCAGGAGCTTCTTGAGGGCGTATCCAGACTCGGCGTTTTGGCAGATAAGTCAGAAGACTGCGAGTTATTTGGGGTATTTTTCGATCTCTCTGGTGGTAATCAATTTGTTCGATTATTTCTACAGTATGGTGTATGCGTTCGAATAGTGCACGTTTGCTTCTGATAGTTTTTTTAACGCTGGCTTTTGCCCTTTTATGGGCGGTCTCATGTTCCACGCAAGAAAACAAGCCCTCGCATCCTGTGGAATCGGCAGAAGATGTTGTGCCATCTGGGATTTCTGCGGCTACTGACGGTGGTGGGGCTTCCGATGAGGAAAAGCCGCACTCCGTTATTGGTGCGGACGAGGAACCAGCTGACAGTCAGGTCGCTGATGCTGCGCTTGAAGGAGAATCGGCTTTGAAGTCCGAATTGCCGGCACAGCCCGCAGAGACCTTCGAATCCGAAGCGCCGCCGATGAATCCGTCGGATCCTGAAGTTGCGGCGAATGTTGGATCCGAGTCAAAATCCGAGCTCGAACCAAAGTCCGAGTCCGAGCGGGAAGCTTCCCCTCCTCGCAGCGGCGTGGGGGCCGCCAGTCGCGAATCCGAAGCCGAAGATAAGATTGAGATAGATTCGGCATCCGGAGTTGGAATCACCACTTCAGTTGCTCTCCATTCCGATTATGAGGCATCTCCTGTACGGGAATCGGATGATCAGGCTGCATCGGCCGAACCGATTATTAGGATAGCGGCCCCGGAGTTTACTGAATCCAGAGTTTATGAATTGGGTGTTCCCGTCATCGAAAAAGCGTTTGTTTTTGATTTGTCGGCCCCTGTGATTGAGACTGCGGAAGTGGTTGAGGACGATTTCAATTTCGCATCACGCAAGCTTTTGATATTGTCGATTCAGAACTCGTCTTCCGAAGAGCTTGGCTTTATAGCGCGCAAGTACTCGCTTTCTGATTCCTCGGCGAGTTCCATACTGGCATCCTTGGGGCTTTCGTCTGAAGATGTTTCCAGAATCAAAGCCGCGGAAGGATCGAATTCTGATGATAAGTCTGATGCGGATGGTGATGTTTCAGATAATCGTGGCCCTGAATTGACGGAGAGCGGCGCGAAAATGCTTGCCGAAGACTCGATGCCTGACAAGATTCCCAATGATTCGATTTTTATGAGGAAACCTGATGAAGTTATGCGGGCTTTGGGGGAAGCGATGCTTGACATGGGTTTTACGCAAGAGGATATCGGTAGCCTTATGGTTTCGGATCAGGTTGTGAAGAGGATGGGGGACTTTGAAAAGCATTTGAATCAGGAGGATATCTCGTTTGAGGAGTCTGAGGATTTGGCCGATTTGATACGGGATGTCATCAGTTCGGACGAGACCGATGAGGCTGATACATATGATGAGGGGAGCGATTCCGGCAGTGCGGATGGCATCTCTTCCGGAGCGGACTCCGAATCGAGTTCCGCTGCCGCTTCCAAGGAGTCTGATTCCGTTGCGGGGTCGAGTGGGGCGAAAGCGTCCGAACCTGCGGATTCCTCCGTCTCGAGCTCATACGATTTCAAAGTGGAAAATGCCGATCAGGTAGAGCTTTATACGATATCCGGGAAGGATATGATAAGGATAGGCGGAAATGTCCAGATAAGCTTTGTGCTGTCAGGGCAGACGAGGACGCTTAAGGCTGATCACGTTTTGTATGATGTCAGCGAGAATGAGATAATCGCTTCGGGCCATATCTCCATTTCATCCCAATCCTCTGATTCCAAGAGTCTTCAGGATCTTGCGGCTGAAAGTCTGTCCATAAACTTGAATGATAACAAAGTCAGGCTTTCCGACGCAATAGGCAAAACGGAAAAAAGCAACCAGAGCATTCATTCGTCGTATTACATGAGCGGAAAGCAGCTTGTTCTGGATAGCATGACAAGTGAGATATATTTTGATTCCGGATCGCTTCTTCCTTCGTCTTCGCCTGACAAGGCCAATTGGGCGATAAGCGCCAGCAAGATAATCATGAGGAACAACGGGGATGTGCTTCTTTCCGGGCTTTTCTTTAAGATCGGAAGGGTGCCGCTTGTTCCGAGGCTTCCGATAATATTCATACTGCCGGGTACTCCTTTGGTTTTGAATCCTGCCATCGGATTCTCTTCGTCAAAGGGCGCGTTTGTGAATCTTACTTACGAGGTTTTCGGAAAGTACTCGAAAATAGGAAACTCAGGTGAAAGCGGAAACAGTCTTACTAATCTTCTGAAGTCTGATGCCAGTGGAACCTTAGTCAAGGACGGGATATTGTATTCCTATGACAATGAAGGCAAAAGCGCGAACCCGGGCAGCGATTATCTTGTTTCATTTCTTGATTTCTATTCCGAGAAGGGCCTGTTTTTGGGCATGGAGGCGAAAAATACTTTTTTCGGCAAGCTGAATGTTACGGGCAAAGCTGGAATCGCATACATGCCGCAACCTAAGACGGGTTCTATTGGCAGCAGGTCGCACAAGAGCTTCAGATATTATTTTGATATCGAGGATATGAGTGTCAGCAATATTGCGGGGGTGAATATAAAGGCCAAGGCTCCTTTCTATTCCGATCCGGATGTGGGGTATGATTACCAGAACAGGCTTACCGCTTTTTCCATAGACAGCATATTCATGAAAAGTCCGGAATTTCCCAGCGGCGTGTCATCCAACGCTACGGAAAGGAGATACCAGGTATCCGCATCGTATTCCAAATCGTTTGGACTTCCGGCTCTTGATTCCATTACCGCTGATATGAATTTGGATTATTCCAGGTATTGGGCGGAAAACGGTCCGAACGAGTATTATTCCTACGCTTCCGGCGAGTTCACGCTTCCTCACGTATCTCTTAAGGCATCAGGAACCATATTCTCATTCAAAAAGAGCGACACCTCATCCGTATCGGTAAAAAGAAGCATAAATGAGAATTTCAACGAGCTTGACGAATCCGCCAAGCGCGAGCAGGAATTGCTTGTGATGCGCGATAAGGTCAAGTTTCTGAATGTTATCAAGGTAACCGGCATCGAGACTAAAGTGGTGCCGCTTTCCGAATACGATGCTTCTGAAAAGAATGCGGATGCTTTGGTTGAGGATGACGCCGAATTGTTTTCCGACCGATCCGGATTCGTTCATGATCCGGAGAAATTCAGCGCGCATGAGGACGCGTTTTCGCGCAAAGGCGCTTTGGGGGAGAAGAAGGATGACGGATCCGCTGCGGATTCATCCGCAGTTTTGGATGAGCTGGCGTCTAAGAGATACTCCGCTACAGCTCAAATATCCAATAGCGCCTCGTCCTTGAATTCGTTTTTCACGGGATCCCATATATCTTTGAAATACAGCTTATCCGATACTTTCTCCAACGTGTTTTCAAAGCCCTCCAAACGTGATATGATTCTCGGTGAGCGCAAGACTTCGAATTCTGCTAGCGGAACCATAACATTGGAGGGCGGAATAGGCAACAATATATTCTCATTTTCTGAGGTTCTGACTCCAAGCTATCAGTATTCCTTTCTCGAAAGCTCAGCCAATATGGTTACGCGTGAATTCTCGCTGCGTTCCAGTCTCTCATCATCGTTGAACATTCCGCTTTCCATTCCGAATATAAACGTCAGCTATTCGATGAGTTCCGTGCTGTATGCTTCGAAGTTCGCCAATGATGACAATGCTGTCGAGCCGTCGTTCACTGAAAAGAGGATCGGGTGGGACAGCGAGTCGATATCATCGCATAGGGTAGGGCTTTCAATGTCGTTCAAGTCAATTGTGACGGCGGCTGTTGACACCTCGCTTCCTCCGATGGAGTCGTACACGATAACGCCAAACCTGTCGTTTTCCATGTCGGGGTTCGGCGCGAGAGTTTCCCATAGTTTGAACGGGCCGAATTATTCATCCTTGAAAAGCACCAAGACATCGGGAAGCGTATCTTATTCCAAAGGCAGTTTCAGCACATCGTTTTCGGTGGATTATGAATACGAGAAGAGAAGCGGAAATCCTGGTGAATCATTGCGACCGTTCAATTTTTCGCATAACGCCTCCATTTCATTGCTCTCCTCGTGGCTGAAACTGTCTGAGAGCATCACTTTCAACGGGCTTACTTCCTCAGGTCAGGAAAATTATTTCAGCGGAATGCAGTTCAACGTTTCCGTAAAGGAATATTTTTCCGCTGGGTTTACAGTGATGGGTCCGTATGATAATTTGGAACTGTCAAAGACGGTGTTCAAGATCAATGTGCCGGAATTCAATATAACGTTTTGGAAGAACAGAATAGTTCTTTCGCTTGGGTTCACTACTACAGCGAATGTGGATTTCAGGGATGCGTTCCTCAATTCGCTGAGCTATTCCTTTTCATTGGGATTCAACATTCGCGAGTTCATAAGCATTTCGGTTAGCCTCGGCGGTTCTAATAATAATTTCCTTAAATATACTGGCAACAACCGGGTCGGCAGATTTGATTTCGGAGCATTTGTGTCCGATATCTTCCGTGGAATCAATTTCTTTTCGCCTGATATGGCAAGCAGCAACTTCAAATTGGATAGGCTGACTGTCAAGCTGGAACATGATATGGGCGATTTTCTGCTTACGTTTTCGTTTACCGGAAAGTTTGAATTGAACGTGAATGAATACGAATGGAAGCCGGAGTACAGCATCCTTCTCAAATGGGGAGTCATACCTGAACTTAAGGTTGACAAGACGCTTAAGCCATGATGATTTGCAATTATTTCACCTTTATAATATTATTTACGGATACTAGCTATATATGTGAACAGGGTGTTTGAAGATTGGCAGCAAAAGAAATTAGGGTAAATCGTCAGATACGTTGCCCTCAGGTTTTCCTGATAAACGAGAAAGGGGAGAAGTGCGGTAACATATCGACCTTCGATGCGTTGAACATGGCGGATGAGGCCGGACTTGATCTCGTCGAGATCTCACCGAATTCGAACCCGCCGGTTTGCAAGATTCTTGATTATGGCAAATACCGCTACGAATTGGAGAGAAAACAGCGCGAGGCGAAGAAGAATCAGACTATCGTCAAAGTCAAGGAAGTGCGCATGCAAGTCAAGGTTGACGTTGGTGATATGAAGACGAAGGTTCGTTTCATAACAGAGTTTCTGTCCGAAGGCAACAAGGTCAGGGTTTCCGTGCGTTTTCGCGGAAGGGAGATGCAGCATCTTGACATAGGCCAGGGTGTGCTTGAAAAGGTTTTGGGCATGCTTTCGGCTGGCGATGTCGCATATCAGATCGAACAGCCGGCTACGATGGAGGGGAGGATGATGAGCATGTTGCTGGCGCCAACTAAGGCGAAGCAGTCGAAGCAATCATCTTCCGGTTCGCAGAGTCCTCAATCGTCTGCAGGCGGCAATGGCTATGATTCCAATGGCGATCAGAGCACACAGAGCGCATAACAGGCTGGAATAGTTTCCGATAAGGTGTCTTGTGCCTTAAAGGGGCAAGGAGGATGGTGCAAAAATGCCTAAGATGAAAACAAGAAAGGCGGCAAGCAAAAGATATAATGTTTCCGCTAACGGTAAGGTTAGTTTCAAAAAGCAGGGTCTGAGACATATTCTGACAAAGAAGTCTACCAAGCGCAAGAGGAATCTTCGGAAGAAGGGTGTGATGGAAGGCAAGTTCGTTGAGAATGCGAAGACGATGATGCCGTATGCGTTTTAGTTATGGAGAGGTGAGAATATGAGAGCTGTTGATGGTACTAAAAGAAAGGATAGGAGAAAGAAGGTCTTAAAACAGGCTAAGGGCTATTGGGGCAGGCGTTCCACTAACAACCGCATCGCTAGAAATGCGGTTATGAAGGCCGGTGTGTATGCGTATAGGGACAGGAAAGCAAGAAAGAGGGATTTCAGGAAGCTTTGGATCGCCCGTATAAGCGCTGCTGTTCGCGAGTATGACATGAATTATTCGCAATTCATGCACGCCCTCAAAACATTGAATATCGATTTGAACAGGAAGGTTCTTTCCAATATGGCTATCGAGGACAAGGAGAGTTTCGCGTCTTTGGCGAAGAAGGCCAAGGAAGCGGTGGCTTGATTTTTTTGCGTAGCGCATTCGGGGCATTTTGGTTGGGCAATGGTTGCGGATTCCTTGCGCGCTTTGGTTTTTAGCGGTAAAGGGACTGTCGGTTGTGGCTTGATGCTTCGAATGCGTTTTGTGTTGACTCGAATAGGAGGACGCGGTGATAATAAGGAATGAGCAGGTTACATTGCTGCGTGATGCGGAGATTCTGGCTCAACGGCTGAAATTGGTTTCCGAATTAGCTCTGAGACTTCAGCGCGAGAGGGATGCCTTGCTTGCGCAAAACAAGGTTTTGAAATCGTCGAACGAAAGTTTGGAGCGTTACTCGGAGACATTCCATGTTGATGAGGAGAAGGAGCAGGAGAAGATTGCTCAAGCCGCTGAATCCGCAGTGGAGGATGTGTTTGGGGCGGAGGCCGCATCGGAGTTTGATGAGCTTTCCGAATTTTCCGCGCCGGTTACCGACTTTGACGATTTTTGATTTGTTTGGAGAATAGCGATGAGAAGGAATTTTTTTGTTTCGATTGTTTCCGCATTGGTTCTGGCCTTGATTGTTTCATGCTCCAGCAGCAACTATGTGAAAGTTCGCCAATATGCGGTTTCGGGTGATATAGCCACGCCGATGGATGCTAGGAACTTTGATGTTTTCATATTGGCTACGGGAGATGTTTGCGGAGAAGTGAATCGCGAGGAGCTGAATGATGATGTGATCGGTCTCTCCACTCTTGCAGGTCTTGTTCAGGCGGTCAGGAAATTCAACGAGAACACCATAGTGGTTGATACCGGGAATTTCCTCTATGGAACTAGGTTTGCGTCAGGAAATTCTACTTCCGATTTGAAGAACGGCGCAGCGATGGTGGATTTGGCGAGAAGAATCGGGTATAATGCGATGAATGTCGGAAGACATGATTTGCTGTATGGAAGAGGCGCTTTGACTGATAACGTCAATGCTGCGGCCAGATACGCCAATGAAAAGGAAAGCGAAGTTTTTTATGTTTCGCAGAATATCGGCAATGGCATAAATAAGTTCAAGATATTCAATTTCAGCGGGTTTAAGATCGGTGTGATCGGTCTTACAACACCGGATGTTGCTTTTGAAGTCAGAAAGAACCTTTCCGGAGCATATGATCCGGAAATAAACTATGAGGAGTTCCAGAGGGATATAAACTCTTTGAACAGAGTTGTTGATTATGTTGTGCTTCTCAGCAATCTCAGGTCGGGTGATGAGCTGATTCCCAGGTTCACAAACATAGAGACTGTCATTTCGAAGCTTAAAGGAATCGATCTCGTGATAAACAATGACGGGGATGTCGGTTCGGCTGTTCCGAAGAAAATCAAGGATAAGATTGAAAAAGAAGTCATGATGGTGTGCCCCGGCTCTTCATTGGAGAGCGTCGGTTTGATTCAGTTCCAGGTTGAGGCCGGAATCCCTGTCGGCGAGCCGGTTTATACGCTTATCAGCGGCAAGGAGATCAGGCGTCCTGATGGTTCGAATGCGCTTACGCAGCTCAATGTCGTCAGGAAGCCTGAGAATGAGAACGTATCCGATTATATCCATACGCTTCAGGATAAGATCGATCTTTCCGAAGGCGCTCCGTTTGCTTATCTGCCTTATGAGTTTCTGGCTGATAGGCAGCAGCTTGGATCCATGCAGACTGATATAGGATTCATTATAGCTGATTCTTTGGCAAGGGCTACTGAGGCCCAGGTCGCGGTGTTTCCTTCAATCATCGTGAAAAAGAGCCTGCCGTCTGGAGAGATAACCAAACAGGACGTATTCAGATCAGTGCCTTCTCTTGATCATGTCATAAGGGTTTCAATGACAGGACAGGAATTGTATGATGCCATTGAATATGCTTATGGCGGTTTGCCTGCGGCTATGGGAAGATATCCTCAGACGAATTTGATAATCGATTATAATCCTGCGATGGAAGAAGGGAATAGGGTTGTTTCCATAGCATTGCAGAATGGTGAGAAGATAGAGAGGAATCAAGTCGCATACACTGTTGCGACGCTTGATAGCGTCTTATCTGGTCTTTATGACTACAATAGGTATTTCAAGGATAGGAATAGATTCACCGTTCCGAATCCTATTACGAGAGGATATAGAGAGGTCTGGGAGGTGTTCTCGGATTACCTCGCTCAGCAATATCCTGTGGAGACATCGGTCTGATTTCAGATCAGATTGTCTGATATGGCACAGCCTTCGGGCTGTGTTTTTTTTTATGGAGCGCTTTTATGCGGTTCGCCTTTTCCGGCATTAAGATAATGGCACTTGATTCCACGAAATGGATTGTGGCGTCGATTCTCACATCTGCGGCGTGCTGCCTCTATGCTTTTGTTATTGAATCAATTAGCGAATTTGCGATTGATTGCTCGTATTTGCTTCTTGCCATGCCGGTTGGAGCAGCAGTGATAATGACTATCAGGAGAAGGTGCGGTTTCAAGGGCGTGAAGGCCTACGTCGATGTTGTGGCAACTTGGGTTTCCCATTTTTGCGGAGCATCTGTCGGTAAGGAGGCTGTTGGGATAGAACTTGGAAAGGATCTGTCTCGTCGCGTATTGAAGCGCATGGGTATGAGATCCGGAAGGAAGTCGGATATGCTTGGTTGCCTTGCGGCATTCTCATCCTTGTTCTCCACTCCGATAAGCGGAATCGCATTCTGCATTGAGGAAAGGGAATTCAAGCCGAGGCTGCACGATATTCCCATGATTGTTGTTACGGCTGCCTGCGCTTTTGCTTTTTCACGGCTCGTCGGAATGCGGCCTTTGCGTTTTGCGTTGGCTGCTGATGATAGGATATCGTTTCGGTTTTTCATTCTTGTTTTCGCATCAGCTGCTTTTGCTGGTGTTGTATCATTGGGTTATGTGAAACTGAGGAAGCTGATCGCATCGAGATCGGAGAAATTTGACAGCGAGGATGTGATCTTGCTGTCGATTGCTGCTTTGGCATTGTCGTTTGTTTCTTTTAATGTAATAGGAAACAGATATGTGAATGGGCTTTCCGTAAGCTTTTTTTCCTGTCAAACGCTTGGATTGGAAGCTGGGATCCTGCTTTTTTCCATATTGGCTAAGGTGGTGCTTACGGCATTATGCGTATCCGCAGGATTTGCCGGAGGCGAGTTCGTACCGTTTTTGGTGATCGGGTTCCTATCCGGCGCTTTCGTAGCAAGGTTGGCTGGAATGAATTCCATTGCCATGCCTGTTTTCGGGGCGTTCGCAAGTTTGGCATGCGGCAAGAAGATACCATATACGTCTTTTATGCTTCTTGTCGAGTCGCTGCTGGCGAATTTTTTATAACATGTTTGGAGGTATCATGAGAGTGTTGTTGAAGAGAGCTTTGATGCTGATTTCGTTTTTTTGCGTATTTTTGCCAATGTCTTTTGCAGGTGGTTCCAGTGAAAGCAAGAATATCGGCAAGACTGTCCGTGTTCGTCAGCATGTGATTTCGGGAAAGCCGGATAATCCTCGTGAGAACAGGAATTTTGATGTTTGCCTGATTGCAACAGGAGATGCCTCCATTAACAATCGTGTTGAAAACGAGAATGATTTGGGATTGAGCGGATTGGCATTTCTTTCCGAGAACGCCAGGAGAGTCAATCCGAATACGCTGCTTCTTGATGCCGGGAATTTCGCTTATGGAATAGGGCTTTACGATGACAGTTCGCAGGATAGTGCGAGCAGCAGCTATTATGCTGTTTCCTTGGCGAAAAAATTGGGTTACAATGCTATGAATATAGGAAGATATGACATGTCATATGGCGGCAAGATACTTATGAATATTTCTGATGATGCGTCAATATCTTCGGAGCAGTCGAAAGAGCAGGTTTTTTTCGTATCGCAGAATGTTAAGGCTGGGGATAACATAACGGACAAGTTCAAGATTTTCAATGTGAACGGATTTAAAATCGCGGTGATTGGCGTTACATGGAATGTGAAGGCTGAGGATAATTCCGAAAGCATGTTTGATTTGACCGCAGAGATTGATTTCAAAAATCTTCAGATTGATATAAATTCGCTTGACAAGGTCGTTGATTATATAGTCCTGCTCAGCAACATGAGAACGGATGATGAGATGACGCGCATGTATCCTAGCATTCAGATGCTTATGGAGAACATTAAAAATGTTGACTTGATAGTGAATTGCGATCCGACAATACGCGGCAAATGCCAGGACGTTGTGAAAGACATCGAGGAAAATGATGTTCCTATGGTCATGCCGGGCAGCGGATTCTCGGATGCCATGATGGTCAGGTTCCATGTTGTTCAAGGTTCGCAAATCGGAGACATATCGGTGAAGCGGGTTTGCAAGGATACGCTCAGAAGCGATGATCTGTATTCGCGTTTCTGAGGTTTCAGGGACGATGCTCTTGAATTTTTTTTGTTAAGAAATATAATGCTATCAAACCGCAGAGAACTTGCAGGAGGAGCGGATCATGGAAAGCAAGAGAAGAATAAACACCATATGCGTACAGGGCGGATACAGCCCGAAGAACGGAGAGCCGAGACAGGTTCCCATATATCAGTCCACAACATTCAAATATGATACGAGCGAGGATATGGGCAAGTTGTTCGATTTGGAAGCGAGCGGGTATTTCTACACTCGTTTGCAGAACCCTACGAATGACTTGGTTGCGTCGAAAATATGCGAACTTGAAGGCGGCAGCGCGGCAATGCTTACCTCTTCCGGCCAGGCGGCAAGCTTTTTTTCCATATTCAATTTGGCTAATGCAGGCGATCATGTTGTTTGCAGCAGCGCAATCTATGGAGGAACATTCAATCTTTTTGCTGTGACCATGAAGAAGATGGGCATAGATTTCACATTCATAAGTCCGTTTTCCACGGAGGCGGAAATAGATGCCGCATTCAGACCAAATACCAAGGCTGTTTTTGGTGAGACCATTTCGAATCCGTCTTTAGATGTGCTGGATATAGAGCTTTTTGCAAAAACCGCTCATAAGCATGGCGTTCCGTTTATAATAGACAATACGTTTGCGACTCCTGTGAATTGCCGTCCTATAGAATGGGGTGCGGATATAGTCATGCATTCCACAACAAAATACATAGACGGCCATGGCGTTAGCGTCGGCGGGGTGATAGTTGATGCCGGTAATTTCGATTGGATGGCTCATAAGGACAAGTTTCCCGGGTTCTGCACTCCTGATGAGAGCTATCATGGCATAACATATGCGACCAAGTTTGGCAATAAGGGCGCTTTCATAACCAAGGCCACTGCTCAGCTGATGCGTGATTTCGGGGCGATACAGTCTCCTCAGCATGCTTTTTATATCAATCTTGGCTTGGAGAGCTTGCATGTCAGAATGGAAAGGCATTGCAGCAATGCCCTGAAGGTTGCCGAATACCTATCGAGCAACCCTAAGATAGACTGGGTAAAGTATCCGTCCTTGAAGGGTGATAGATGCTATGAGCTTGCTCAGAAATATCTTCCGAATGGAAGCTGCGGCGTTTTGGCATTTGGCCCGAAAGGCGGAAGGAAGGCTGCTGAGAAGCTTATGGCCGCATTGAAGGTTACGGCGATTGAGACGCATGTGGCTGATGCCAGAAGCTGTTGTTTGCATCCTGCCAATGCAACGCATAGGCAACTGACCGATGATCAGCTTCGAGCGTGCGGAGTCACTCCGGAGCTTGTGAGGTTTTCGTGCGGAATAGAGGATGCGAATGATCTTATCGAGGATCTTGAGCAGGCAATCGGAAAAATCTGATGGCGATAGTCATTCCTGATACGCTTCCCGCATATTCGATTCTCAAGTCGGAGAATATCCAGGTTATGAGCGCCAGGCGCGCTCGCAGCCAGGATATCAGGCCTCTTGAGATTGCCATACTTAATCTTATGCCGCTGAAGGCTGTGACGGAGACGCAGCTGATGCGGCTTTTGTCCAACTCCCCGCTGCAGGTGAACATAACCCTTCTTTCAACGGAGAGTTATGTCGGGCGGCATACTCCCATAGAGCACTTGGAGAAATTCTACAAGTCGTTCAGCGATGTGTCAGATAGGAATTATGATGGTATGATCATCACTGGCGCGCCGGTTGAGGATATAGATTTCAAGGATGTGGCATATTGGAAGGAGCTGACAACGGTATTCGATTATACGAAGAAGCATGTCACCAGTACGATTTTCATATGCTGGAGCGCATTGGCCGCATTGTATCATTTCAACGGAATACGCAAGACGCCATTGAAGCAGAAGCTGTTTGGGATATACAGGCACCATAAGACCACATTTGGCGAGAAACTGCTGAAAGGCACGGATGACGAATTCTGCATGCCGCATTCCATTCGCTCCGCTGTGAGTGACAGGGATATTTTGGCGAATGATGATTTGGAGATGCTTGCGTATTCTCCGGCGGCTGGTCCCGGAATCATAAAATCAAAAGATGAGCGCTCGATCTTCATTTTGGGACATGTCGAGTATGATCGCGATACGCTTGATACGGAGTACAAGCGCGATCTGGCGAAGGGAATTCCGATGCATAAGCCCGAGAATTACTATCTTGATGATGCTTGCTCCGGAATCAATATGTCATGGTGTTCCACGGGCAACCTTATTTATATGAATTGGCTCAATCATTATGTGTATCAGGTCACGCCGTATCTGATTTGAGAGCACTTTCATAAAATTTCATTTTGTGCTATCCTTACACGATTATGCAGCAATCAAATGAAAATGATATGCAGATCGCATTGCTGATAGATGCGGACAATGCGCAATATAAGAATATTGGTCTGCTTATAAACAGGGTATCGACTTTTGGAAGGATAATCATAAAGAGGGCGTACGGCAATTGGACGAAAGCCGCATTGAAGAAATGGGATGGAATCTTCAACAAATATGCGATAAAGCCAATACATCAGATTGATTACACTACTAAGAAGAATGCGACTGACATAGCGCTGATCATAGATGCGATGGATTTCCTGTATACCTCCAATTGCAATTGTTTTGCGATAGTATCCGGGGACAGTGATTTCACTCCCTTAGCATTGAAAATCAGGGAGACTGGAAGCTTGGTCATTGGTGTTGGGCTGAAGAATACGTCCAAGTCGTTCATAAATGCTTGCGATACATTCATAGATTTGAATGAGATTGAGGACAACAAGGGCGAACCCGAACAGGTTAAAAGGCTTACGGAGCGCGAGAGGGAGCTGATTGCCCTTTTCAGAACCGCTGCTGAGACTTGGCAGGATGATGATGGTTTTACTGATCTTGGAAATGCGGGCAATTACATAAAAAGGGTGAACCCGGATTTCTCGATAAAGGATTATGGGGTTTCGAAGTTTTCCGCGCTGGTGGAGAAATACAGGAATTTTTTTGACACCAGGGAGATAAAGTCAAAGGGTGGCGGAAGCATAATCCAATACAGGATGCTGGTTTAGCTTTTGCACTTGATTTTTGAGGTTTTCATATGGGCGGAAAAAAAGTTCTGGTGGGAATGAGCGGCGGAATAGATTCCTCCGTAACGGCGCATTTGCTGGCAAGTCAGGGCTATGATGTTCAGGGCGTGACTATGACGTTGTGGAGGAACGGCCCGCATCCTGTTTCCAGCATTGTTGCTGATGCGTGCTTTTCTCCTAATGAGAAGAAGGATGTCGAGAAAAGCGCTGAAATATGTCGCAAGCTGGGAATAAGCCATTTCGTTCTTGATGTATCCGATGCTTATGAGAAAATCGTTCTTGGTGATTTTAGAAGCGAATATGCTGCCGGCAGGACTCCGAATCCTTGCGTGCTTTGCAATGAGAAGATAAAATTCGGCGCAATGGTTGAAAGCGCCAGGAAGGCGGGAATCGCTTTTGATTTCTTTGCCACTGGCCATTATGCCAGGGTTGTTCGGAAGAACGGCAGATTCGCTATAGCTAGGGCTAAGGATGATTTCAAGGATCAGAGCTATTTTCTTCATAGGCTTCATCAGGAGCAGCTTGGAATGGTGATGTTTCCTTTGGGAGGCATGACTAAAGCGGAGGTCAGGAAGATTGATGTGGCTCTCGGTTTTCATCCGGAAGGCCAATCGGAAAGTATGGATTTCTACTCCGGAGATTATGCGGATTTGCTGAATCTTCCGCCTAGAAAGGGCAATATAGTCGATTGCGATGGAAAAGTCGTTGGCAGTCATGATGGATATTGGAACTATACTATCGGCCAGCGCAAGGGACTTGGCATTGGCGGCAGCGCGCATCCGTTGTATGTCATATCGATCGTGCCGGAGCGCAATGAGGTTGTTGTTGGCGCTAGCGAATTGACAAAGAATCACGAGGTAAGCGCTTCGAATCTTTCCTTTATGGGGATAAGCGAGGAAATGGCGAATGGGGAGTACCGGGAATACCATGACGGTTTTGCGAAAATCAGGTCGGCCGGAAAGCCATCGCCATGCAGGTTCCGCATCTTGGGCGAAAGGCTTGAAATCGCATTTGAAACCCCTGTTTTATCTGCTTGCTGCGGACAGAGCGCGGTTGTTTACGGAGATGATGGCGTTGTCATGGTTGGCGGCATCATCGATTCCGTTCGGTGACTGTCGCGCTTTGCTCTTCATATGCGCTATGGGTGGAAAACATTCGCATTGGCAGGATCACGCGGGTTCTTTATTGCTTTTTCCGTTGCGTTGGTATAATATATTTTTTCATGGGATGTTTCCCGAAAACCTGAAATCCGGATTTTCCCTCACGAGGGCGAGTCGTGTTCGGATGTCGGTATTTGGAGACGCATTGTGTGGGCTTGCGGATTCCGATTCTTGAACCGGAGGACGTTTTGCATCAGACTGTATGGGGTGTCAGATGAGTGTTTTCAATAGATTCGCTATTGTGGTTTTGGCGGTTTCGATGGCTTGCTTTTCTCTTTTCTCATGTAGCAGGAAATCCAATGATTCGCTTGCTGCGATTAAAAGCAAGGGCGAGATAACAATTGCTACAAGTCCGGATTTCCCTCCGTTTGAATTCATTGAAAAGGATGGGAATATTACTGGAATTGAGATAGAGCTGTTCAAGAGAATAGCTGCGGATATCGGTGTGAAAGTCAAGGTTGAGAGTGTTGATTTTGATGCGATAATACCTAGTGTGGTTAGCGGCAAATATGATTTGGGCGTGTCAGGATTTTCAATCACTGAAGAGAGGAAGCGGAATGTGCTGTTTTGCAATCCGTATACTCGGACTGGAATCGCATTGGTTGTCCGCGACAGCGGTAAGGCGCTCTCGATCAAGTCCGCATCTCAGCTTAAAGGCATGAAGGTTTCGGTTCAGTCCGGAACCACGAGCGATACGTTCTGCAACGAAAATGGTCTCGATGTGAATGCGTATCAGAGCAATACCGAGGCGGAACTGGCTTTGGCTTCCGGGAAGGTTGACGTGTGGGCCATAGATAATGTGACTGGAAAGCGAATGGTGGATGCTTATAACAGGGATCATTCCAGTAAGCTGCGAATGCTTGATGATTTGCTCTCTTATGAGGAATATGCTTTCATAGCGGCAAAGGGATCTGATACATTGGTGAATGCGATCAATGCAAGGCTGGATAAGTTCAGGAGTGATGGAACGATAGACAGGCTTTTTGAGGAATTCAGCGAGCATTCGTCCGCGCAGTGAGCGCAATAGGATTTAATGGGAGGTTTGATTATGAAGAAGATAAACAAGATTGCTTTGGCTTATTCCGGAGGACTCGACACCTCAATCATCATACCGTATCTCAAGGAGACGTATGGTGCGGAGGTGATTGCGGTTTGCGGAAATGTCGGACAGTATGATGAACTTGAGGGGATAGAGGAAAAGGCCCTGAAGACCGGTGCTTCAAAATGCTATGTTCTCGATCTTACGGACGACTATGTTGACAACTATGTGATACCCACTATGCAGGCAGGTGCGATTTACGAGGATTATCTGTTGGGAACCAGCACTGCCAGGCCGTGCATAGCGAAGGCGTTGGCCGAAGTCGCTTTGAAGGAGAATGTTGATGCTATCGCGCATGGCTGCACGGGCAAGGGGAATGATCAGGTCAGATTTGAGCTGGCTCTCAAGCATTTTGCTCCGGATATGCCCGTGATCGCTCCTTGGAGGGAGTGGAGCATAAAGAGCAGGGAGGAGGAGATTGATTATGCGGAGAAGCATAACATTCCTCTGAAGATAGACAGGACCACGAACTACTCGAAGGATAAGAACTTGTGGCATCTTTCGCATGAGGGTATGGATTTGGAGGACATCGCCAATGAGCCCCAGTATGAGAAGAAGGGGTTCCTTGAAATGGGCGTTTCTCCAATTGATGCTCCGGATAAGCCGACTTACATAACGCTTGAATTCGAGAAGGGCGTGCCCGTTGCATATAACGGGAAAAAGATGTCCGCCAGGGATCTCATTCTTGAGCTCAACAAGGTAGGCGGGGCAAACGGAATAGGTCTTGTCGATATAGTTGAGAACAGGCTTGTTGGAATAAAGTGCAGGGGGGTATATGAGACTCCGGGAGGAGAGATTCTTTACAAGGCTCATAGGATTCTTGAGAAAGCTGTCCTTGACAAGCTTGTCAATCATGAGAAGGAGAAGCTTGCCGTTCGTTTTGCCGAGCTCGTTTATGATGGCTTGTGGTTCTCTCCACTGAGAGAGGCGCTTTCCGCATTTGTTGCGAAGACGCAGGAGAATGTTACCGGAATCGTCAAGCTCAAGCTTTATAAGGGCAATGTCATTTGGGCTGGAACTCAGAGCAAGTATTCGCTCTATGATCCTGAACTGGCAACTTTCTCGGAGAGCGATTACAATCAGAAGGATTCCGCCGGATTCATAGCCCTCTTTGGTTTGCCGACTAAAGTTCAGGCTATTCTTGATAGGAAAAACGGGAAGGATAATAGCAAGTGATGAGGCTTGCGTCTTGAGGAATTGCTGATGAGGAAGCTGTGGGAAGGCCGCAATGACGGAAGGATAGACGATGCCGCTGAAAGGCTTAACGCATCGATATCTTTCGACAAGAGGTTGTATAAAGAGGATATCGAGGGCAGCATCGCTCATGTCAGGATGCTTGGCAAGTGCGGAATAGTGCCGCAGGATCAATGCGAGCTTCTTGTATCATCTCTGCAAACGCTTGATGAGGATATCAGTTCGGGCAAGGTTGCGATTGACGAGGAGGCTGAGGACGTCCATTCCTTTATTGAGGCTTATCTCACTTCGAAAATAGGCGGTATCGCTAAGAAGATGCATACCGCCAGAAGCAGGAACGATCAATGTGTTTTGGACTTGAGATTGTGGCTTGATAGGGAAAATGACGGGATCGTTTCTCTGATTGGAGACCTCGTGCGTTCAATTGCGGACAAGGCGGAAGACAACATAAGCGTGATAATGCCTGGCTTCACGCATTTGCAGCATGCTCAGCCTGTTTTGTTCTCGCATTGGCTTATGGCCTATGGTGAGATGTTTTATCGGGATCTGGAGAGATTCGCGAACTTGAAGGCGAGCATAAGGCGTTCGCCGATTGGAGCATGCGCTCTGGCGGGAACCAGTTTTGCGACGGATAGGTTTTTCGAGGCGGAGCAACTTGGAATGAGCGATGTGATAGGGAATTCGATGGATGCGGTGAGCGATAGGGATTTCGCTGCTGAGTTCCTGTTCGCATCTTCGCTGCTGATGATGCATTTGTCCAGGATGTGTGAGGAGATCATCATATTTTCCAGTACGCAATATTCGTTTTTGCGTCCTGCTGATGAATATTCCACAGGTTCATCCATAATGCCTCAGAAGAAGAATCCGGATATGGCCGAGCTCATACGCGGCAAA
The DNA here is from genome assembly GCA_902797395.1 of uncultured Spirochaetales bacterium. GTDB lineage: Bacteria > Spirochaetota > Spirochaetia > Sphaerochaetales > Sphaerochaetaceae > UBA9848. The sequence continues at coordinate 6,657 of CADBSO010000042.1, read as the reverse complement.
TCCGGTCGCGTATATGGCAATCTCATATCGTTGCTTACGGTCTTGAAAGCTTTGCCGCTGTGCTATAATAAGGATATGCAGGAGGATAAGGAGGCGGTTTTTGACACAGCGGATACCGTCAGGCTTGTTTTGAATGTGTTTCCGAATATGATAAGGACGATGATTGTTAATCCGGACAGCATGCTTGATTCCGCTAGGAAGGGGTTTATGAATGCTACGGATATGGCTGATTATTTGGCCAAGCGGGGAATGCCTTTCAGGGATGCTTACAATGTTTGCGGCAGAATTGTCAATTACGCTTCGGACAATCATAAGCGTCTTGAGGACTTGTCATTGGATGAATTCAAAGGGTTTAGCGAGCTGTTTTCCGACGATGTGTATGAGGCGATTGCTTTGGAGACGTGTGTCAGCAAGCGTTCGAGCTATGGAGGAACGGCAAGGGAATGCGTTTTTGCGAATATCGAACGCATGAGAAAGCGTTTGAGTCAGTTGATACAAGGGAAGTGATTATGAGAAGCTCTGCACTTGTTGCAATTGCATTGGTTTTGGCTGCTTGCTTGTTTGTTTTTGCGATTTCATGCGCTAGCGGCAGGAAGGCGGATGATGGGAAGCAACGCGATGCCGTTGAAGCCCCTCTTGATGAGAAGCCGGAAGCGGCGGATGGCAAGGTCATGCCGTCGTTTGATCCGGATGGTGGTTCTGGGAGGAATGCAGGTATGATCAGGTTTGTTGGCGCTACCCCAACCGAGATTTTGACCAGGGCTCTGGCGGATAAGGATGCCGATGCGATCCGCGGCGTTGTCTTCAATGCTCTCAAGCTTGATTATGTGATGCCGGATGGCAGAACAGTCAGACAGGCTATCATTGATACCGGAGATAGTGAATGCATGAAGGTGATTTCTGAGGCGGAAAATATTATTGAGGATCCGCGCATTCTCAAATGATTTTTTTGATTATCTTGTGATGTATTGCTAAAAATTCCGGATTGGTGTATTATAACCACTTATGATGCTGTAGCTCAGCTGGATAGAGCGTCGGATTGCGGATCCGAAGGTCGGAGGTTCAAATCCTCTCAGCATCGTTTTTTCTTCAGGTGCGCTTTGTCAGAATTCTTTAAGGATGATTCCAAGTTCATAGCTGTTGATGCGGATAGCGTTGATGTCAGACTCAGACAGATAATAATAAGAGGCTGCTGCAGAAAAGGCGTGAATGTTCTTTTTGTTTCGGATAGGCCGCTCAAGGATGTTTCCGATGCGCATATCACTCATGGAAATGTATCTCAGGCTGTTGTGAAGACTGATTTCGACAGCGCTGATGATTTTATTTTCGAGCACAGATTTGATGAGATGTTCTGCATTACGCATGATCGCATTTTGCAAGAGAGGCTTCAGAAGGCTGGTGTTCGCGTAATAGATAAGCGCGGAAGTGAGAATGCGGTCGGAAGCCCGATTACTTACAGAAAAGGCAAGAGCAAGGATGTGGAGATGTTCTCTAACGCTTTCAATTCGCTTCTCGATCGCTTGTGCCCGACATCGGAAGCGCAATAGGGGAGATGCCGCGTCATGAGGAAAGATCTTGAGGAATATGTCGGATTCGAATATGATGGGGTGAGGCATCATCCCAGGTCGTACATGAGGAAAAGGGCGATTCAATTTCATCCATTCAACCCGTTGAAGATGCTTAATGGGCTTTCCGAAGGGTTTGATGTGAAAGAGGCGCGCGGTATTGCGCCGGGAACGGCTGTTGTGGCTGGAAACAAGGATTGTTCCGGTTGCGGGCAATAGGGCGGCAGTGTGATTTGACGCTGCAAGGCTTGCATTGGGTGAGGCGAAAGGCTTTCGGCGGCCGATTGCATTGTCGGCAGCGGATTTGGAATAGGAAACGGAAATGGTTGCAGGTTTTTTTTCATTCGGCAGGATCGGAAAGACATGCGTCATGGTGCTGGCGCTTGCATTCGCATTGGCTAATATCGCGTTTGCGTCTCCGGGGATCGTATGTGAATATGAGCCTAATAGGAATGACGGGAAGACTTCCTCAGGAGCTCCCTTCAGCGTTTTGGCTGAGACATGCGCCCATAAGTCATTGCCTTTTGGCACACAGGTGACATTCACATGCGGCGATAGAACGGCTGCGAATGTTGTAGTCACGGATAGGATTAATGCGGATGATGATGTGTTTTTTGTTTCAAAGCGCGTTATGTCCAAATTGACCCAAAACGGATGCGGTGTTCTTAAAGTCAATTATGTGATAGCTCAGACAGGTGATAATACTACGGCATGGGGCGATAAGGGGAACTCCTGGTATATAGCTGAAAACATTCGTTCTGCCGATATCTCAAGCCTGTATATGAAATTGCTCAGGCTTGGGTATAAGCCTCGCGTTTCGGATGACAATGATAGCCTTGAGGTTCCGTATGTTGTCGAGCATCGCTGGGCTATGCTTATAGGGGATCTGAAATCGTTAGGCGCGGATGTTTCCGCTGTGGTGAAAAGGGAAATGGAGATGAGCCCTATGCGGCTTTAGCTTTCGGAGTTCTTAGCATGCTTGAATTTGAAATAGTAAAGAACGAAAAACATTCCAAAGCGCGTCTTGGGCGCCTTAAGCTTGCGCGCGGTGTTTTGGATACGCCTGTGTTCATGCCTGTGGGCACTACCGGGTGCGTGAAGACGCTTTATCACGAGACGGTTCGGAATATAGGGTATCAGCTTATTCTTGCGAATACGTATCATCTTCATCTTCAGCCGGGAGAAGAGGTTCTTGATTCGTTCGGAGGCATTCACAACTTTTCGTCATGGGATAGGAACATACTTACGGATAGCGGTGGGTTTCAGGTGTTTTCGCTTTCGAATCTCAGGAAAATAAAGGATGAGGGGGTGACATTTCATAGTCATATCGATGGGTCGATCCATAAATTCACTCCTGAATCCGTTGTTCGCACGCAGGGGATAATTGGCTCGAACATAGCCATGTGCCTTGATGTTTGCTCCGATCCGAAGGTAACGAGAAAGGATGCGGTGCGCCATATGGAAGTTACGCATGATTGGGCATCCAGATCGCTTGCAGAGCTTGGAAAGCTCAGGAATGATGGCGGAAAAGCGCCGGATAATCTTTTCGGAATAATACAGGGCGCGTTTTGTGAGGATCTGAGGAAGCAAAGCGCGGAGTACATTTCATCATTGCCTTTTGATGGCATCGCTATTGGAGGGTTGTCCGTAGGTGAAAGCCACGAGGATTTCATAAGGTATTTGTCGTATACTGTCAATTATGTTGATAATTCAAGGCCTTTGTATGTTATGGGCATCGGCAGTCCGCTGTATATGCTCAAGGCTGTGGAAAACGGCATTGACATGTTTGATTGCGTTCAGCCCACGAGAGTAGCCCGCCACGGTCTTTTGTATACCAAAGATGGCGTAATGAATATAACCAAGGCAAAGTACAGGAATGATACGCATCCTATTAGCGATGGCTGTTCTTGCACGTTGTGCAGGAATTATTCGCGTGGTTATCTCAGGCATTTGTTCAAGGCCGGAGAGACATTTGCCGGCACTTTGGCGTCGGAGCATAATCTTACGTTCTTCTATGATTTTATGAGGAATGTCAGGGAGTCCATAGAGCAGGATAGGTTTCTTGAGTTTGAAAGGGAGTTCCTTGATAATTTCAGGACTTCTCCGCTTTGATGAATCATATGGAATCGTTTTTAGCCAGACTTGGCGATGATAGGGTCATCCAAGGTCCGATGGCAGGATACTCCGATCGGGCGTTTCGCCATATCATGATTGAGCATGGCTGTCGTGTCACAACTACGGAGATGGTAAGCGTTGAAGGTATGGTGCGCAATGGCGAGAAGACGCTGGAGCTTCTCCGCTTGGCTGATAACGAAACTTCGGATGGCGTAGTGGTTCAATTTTTCGGCGCTGATCCGCATAGTTATTCCAAGGCTGTGGAAATGCTCCTGAAGTCGTATCGTCCTCTTTGCATTGATATAAATGCGGGATGCTCTGTCAGAAAAGTGGTTAAAACAGGATCTGGCGTCGCTTTGATGTCGGATCCTAAAAAAGCCGGCGACATAATCAAAGCTGTGAAAAGCGTTGACGGCACATTGTGCGTAAGCATAAAATTCAGACTCGGATTGACATTCGATTCCATTAATTATATTGATTTTGCGCATGTGGCCGTCGATTCCGGGGCTGATATTCTTACGCTTCATCCCAGAACCGCATCGCAGGGCTTTTCCGGAGTGGCGGATCACTCCAGGACTGCTGCGCTTAAGAAAAAAATCCCCGAAAGCATTGTGGTCGCTTCCGGGGATGTCATGACAGTTTCCGACATCGCGCGCATTCGCTGCCTATCGGATTGTGATTGCGTGATGGTTGCCAGAGGCGCCATAGGCAATCCGTTCATATTCGAGCAAAAGGACAAGCTTGCCGTTCATTCCGAGGAAAGGGTTTCCGCGCTTTACAGGCACTATGCTCTCTTAAAGCATTATGAGGGCGAGCGAAGGGCGGAATGTCTTGTGCGAAAATTCGTAAAGGGCTATTCCTCAGGGATTCGCGGTTTTTCATTTTGTCCCTGATTTTCAGTCGCTTTTTTTGCCGCATCCGCTTGCCTTGGCAACTATCCTAGATAGCGCAAAGAGAGCTATCACGTTCGGGATTACGATTATTTGGTTGAAGAAATCCTGAAGTTCCCATACCAGATCATTTGATAGCATTGATCCGAGAAATATGAAAGCAAGTGATATGATGGCGTATGTGTAGTATGCTATGGCGCTTGCGTTTTTGCTTTTTCTGAAAAGGTATTTCGCATTTACTTCGCCGAAGAAATTCCAGCTGAGTATGGTCGAGAAAGCAAAGAACAACAAGCATATTGCAACGAATATCGGCCCGATCTTATCGCCCATGAGGGATGAGAAAACTCTTGGCGCGAGATTCGTTTTCGTAATTCCATTGACTATGCCATGTGCTAGTTCCCCATTGCCCGCATAACATGTCGAGATCACAACGAGCGCGGTCATTGTAAGAACTATGAACGTATCTATAAAGAGTCCCATCATTGCGACAACGCCTTGTTCGTGCGGCATTTTAACATTTGCCATGGCATGCGCATGCGGGGTGGATCCCATTCCGGCTTCATTTGAGAAAAGGCCTCTCTTCGCGCCTTGGCTTATGGCTGTTTTCAATGCGTATCCTGCACTTCCTCCGATCACCGATTCCGGCCTGAAAGCGCATTTGAATATTATTGCGAATGTTTGGGGTATGCTGGTTATCCTGGATATTATGATAGCCAAGCAACCTGCTATGTATAGCACGGCCATTATGGGAACGAGTTTTTCAGTTACCGATGCGACTCTCTGGATTCCTCCGATGAATATTAATGCGGCGATTGCGGTTACTGCGATTCCTATTGCCCATGATGGTGTTCCGAATGCGTTTTGACATGTTTCTCCGATTGAATTGGATTGTACCATACAGCCCATGAATCCGAGCGCAAGTATTGCGGCTACGCTGAACAAACCGGCAAGAAAGCTTCCGAATCTCTTTGGAAAAGCTCTCTTTATATAATATACCGGACCTCCGTGTATGTTGCCCTCGGAGTCTTTCGTTCTCGTTTCTACGGCAAGAACCGCTTCCGAATATATGGTTGCCATTCCGAAGAAAGCTATGACCCACATCCAGAATATCGCTCCGGGTCCGCCTATTAGTATTGCGCCGCAGGCTCCGACTATGTTTCCTGTTCCTACTTGAGCTGCGATTGCCGTTGTGAGGGCCTGAAATGAAGTAAGTCCGCTTTTCTGCTTTCCGCCTTCAAGATTGATCTCACCAAAAAACTTCCTTGCGCCTTCGCCGAAGCATCTGATTTGAACGAATCGCGTTTTGATGGTGAAATAAATTCCTGTAATCGTCAGCAAGGCTATTAGCACATAGTCTGACAGATACCCGTTTGCTGCTTGAACTATTTCGAGCATAGTGTAAACTCCTTTTTTCGCGCTATTGGAAATGGCGAACCTCGAATTCGCTGCCGTAATTTTCCTGAAATCGAAAGCCGCTTGATTTCAAACTGCGCATTATATTGGATATTTTGCATATTTTAATTTAAACTCGGATTCAAAATCAAGGTTGTTGCATATGAATCAAAACTCTTGCATATGCTTGCGCACGCACCCTGGGTGCTGGTTTTCCGGATTGCGTTTTGGAAGCGGTAGGGGCACACGCAGCGGGTTTTTGAAATCACCTCCTTCATGATGCGTGCGGTTTCTTGAACAGTACGCATGTTTGGTAGCTTTTCTCAAATACGGATATGCGCGCATATGGACGCGTCTCTAAAAACCTGCTGCCTGGAGAGAGGGTCTGTTGTTTTCAGATCTGAAAGGCATTGATAAGATCAGACTTTGGATTTTTCAGAAGCGCCTTACATATAATAATATATTAGTGTGTTATATCAGCGGCGCTTTTGGGGAAAATTTCTTGATCCGAAATGGACTTCGCATTATTTTGAAATTAATTTTGAAAAAACCTCGTTTGAATATTTGACAAAAGTTTTGATTTTCTTATACTTACTCCTGTTTGATTTAGCCGCTTTAGCTCAGTTGGTAGAGCAAAGGACTGAAAATCCTTGTGTCCCTGGTTCAATTCCTGGAGGCGGCAAAAGTTGGAATGG
>CADBSO010000041.1 GCA_902797395.1 uncultured Spirochaetales bacterium | reverse complement strand
TTTTCTTTTCTCAAGAAAAAACATTTCTCGAAGAATCCATTGGCATTTTTTCTGGAGAAGAGAAAAAATGAAGCCCTGGTTCAAAAGGGCGAGCAGCGTGAAGGAAGGAGTTTTGAAAAAACCTCGAGAAAATTTCTGGCATTTGGAAAACCATTCATAAAGGCATGCATTCGGAACTCTGTAGAAACTGAGGCTTAGCGAAGATGTTGTGGTTTTGCCTATTGAGTATATTTGATCAATAGAGACTTATGTTGCATTCTTAGTTCGGCTGTTATGCAGTCGAATTGCATATTAGCCGATGAAATGCTATATCTTAATGCCGGAAAAGATGTGCTCAATGTGTAGAAAGCAGAAGGAGGCTTATGGACGAAAACCAGCAGAATTTGCTCATGCAAATACGCATCTTGCGAGCCTTGGCGCGAAAGCATTCCATTTCCTTGAAGCAGGCTGCAGAGATTTTCAGGAATAATGATGTTTTGCATTTTATTCGTGAAGGCTTCGGCATATTTCATGTTGAGGGCGATGAGGCTATACTTGAAGATGTCGAGGAATATTTGAAATCGAGAGGGGTGTGCAGTGAAAGAGCTGAAGAACGGTATGGTTCTTTATCATGGCAGCTATTGTGTTGTGAAAAAACCGGATTTGGAAAAGTGCGCCCCGTATAAGGATTTCGGACAAGGCTTTTATCTTACAACATCGCATGAGCAAGCGAGATCTTTTGCCAGGATTTCATTTAAAAAGGTTGAGTTGAAAGGATTGGTTCTTCATTTCGGATTCGCTCATGTTTCGCTTTTCAAAGTTAATGGTGTGGATTCCTTGAGAACTTTTTCATATAATTTTGCAGACGAGGCCTGGCTTCATTGCATAGTCGCTCATAGAAGGAACAATATCTTTGAAAAAGTGAAGAAGAAAATGCAAGATTATGATGTGATTTTCGGAAAAATCGCTAATGATGATACGAATGCGACTATCACGGCCTATATGGGTAATGTATTTGGGCCGATGGGAAGCGAGCAAGCGGATAGGATGTGCATAAGCCTTCTGCTGCCGGAATGGTTGAGGGATCAATTCTGTTTCAGAAGTGAAGCGGCGATATCCGCGCTTGATTTTATAGGAAATGAAAGGATTGCTGTGAATTAGATATGTCTGAAGATAAGATTTCATTCGCAATGGATTTGGCTGCGATGTTGACCATTGAGGAGTTGTCGATGGATATGGGGCGGCCGCTGGACGAGGTTTTCATAGATTTTATGGGTTCGAATACGGCTGCGATGCTGTTTGATGATGAAACGAAGCTTTGGTGGGACGGGCCTTTGTCAATAGCAGCTGCCTATAAAGCTGAACGGAACGGTCTTTCAGCAAGTGATTCATAGAATATTGAGCTGGTCTCTGTTCACCGTATTGCTGTTTTGCAATTTTGCATGAAAAATAGGATTATAAGATCATAAGCGCTGGAGGAATGCCATGAAAAGGAAATTATTGTTTTTCGCATTGCTTGCGGTTTTTTTCGCGCCATTTGCTTTTTCATTTGATTGGAACCTAATCCAACAGTCGGTTAAAGATGAATTTGACGATGAGATTGGCGTGGAAGAACTTTATGCTTATGGCGACCGTTCGGATAAATGCATAGTTTTCACCATTGCGGAAGATGAATCAGGATATTCGTTTTCGGATTGCGTCATTACATTTTATGGCAATGGCCGTAAGGACAATGAGGACAGCAAGCCTTGTACGATCAGAATAAAAGATGATGCCGGTCGAATCGTTGATATTCGTTCCAATTGCAAAATCCTGACTGAAGGCTTGGGTTGGGTGTGCAGGGTCGAATTAGATCGTTCGGAATCGAAAAGGGTCGCGGCTGTGTTCGTTCTCAACAAATCGCCCAAGCTGGTTATCAATGTTCAGGGTATGGATTCATACAATTGCGGAAAAATAGAATGTGATGATTTCAGATCCGCAAACTGTTTGAAAGGCAGGCACAATTTCGTATCCGGCAAGTGTGAGCATTGTGGAGCTGAAGAAGACCTTTTGAATTTGAAAATGGTCAAGGTCGAATCGGCATACGCTTATGCCGCTCCAAATGGCGCGTCTTCATTCTATATTGCTGATACAGAGGTCACACAGGCGCTTTACAAGTCTGTAACGGGTGAGAACCCATCGAGATTCAATGGTGGTGATTTGAGGCCTGTCGAACAGGTTTCATGGTATGATGCTGTCGAGTTCTGCAACAGGTTGTCCGAGATGAAGGGTTTGGAGAAATGCTATAGCGGAAGCGGAGAAGATATCGAGTGTGATTTCACCAAGAATGGCTATCGCCTTCCAACCGAATCCGAATGGAAATACGCGGCGAAGGGCGGTGACAAGTCGAAAGGCTTCAAGTATTCCGGTTCGAATGATATCGGTGAAGTCGCATGGTATGATGGCAATTCAAGTGGCGAAACGCACCCTGTCAAGCGAAAGAAACCAAACGAACTCGGTCTCTATGACATGTCCGGCAATGTTTGGGAGTGGTGCTGGGATTCGTATTTGACTTCCAGTCCGGATCGCATCAACCGCGGCGGTGGCTGGGATAACGGCGCTGTGCGCTGCTCCGTGCCGAATCGAGACCATTGGGACCCGTCGAAAACGTTCAGCTATCTCGGCTTCCGGCTTGCGCGTTCAGATCGGGACTAGCAGGGCAGGCATCATATGCTAGAGATTCGATTCACTTCAGTCATGTTGTTTCACATTCGGTCATAGTCAAAGTGGAGAGGAACAATCCGCGAATACGAAACTAGGGCGGACTGTTCATCATTGTCAATGCAAACGAAATTGTTTCCCTCAATGGCAAACCGTTATCTGCGGTGGAAGATTTGATGCAGGATTTGCTGGCAGGCGATTGCACTGATCTCAGGCTCAATAGCGTTTCGGAATACTCAAGACACGATTTGTCTGGTTTGGGCGAATGGGATATCTTGTTTCGCAAAGTCGTGCCTTACGATGAGGCGAATAAGCATGAGAAATTCAGTGGGTCTTCCAAAAAAAGCATTTTCTCCGTTGTCGCTATTCCGTGATTCGTTCCCACCTTTTTTCGCCCGCAAGAAACAGCATATTGCCTCCAAGGATGATCAGGAGCAGGCTTCCATTCAGGCTTGGTTTCCACTTTGAATTCTATAGGTTTAATTTTATGCCTTTTGGCACTAGTTGCAAGTTTTGTTTCATAGCATTTCTTATCATAAACGGCAACAATTCTTCCATTCAGGGTTCTAAACGCGTTTATCTTAGTTTTAGCAGGAATTACAACCACTTTACGCTTATCATCAACAAGACAATACTTATTGCAATCAAGAGAAAAGGATGAGTCATTATCAATAACTCTTTGATATCGGGTTGAAAGATAATAACCCAATTCCTCTTTTGTTCTGTTCCAAGGCCTAAAGGAACTACCGAAATCCTTAAAATCAAAGGCAAACCTCTTATTAAATTCCCTTTCAAACCTCACTAGGAATTTGTTTGCATCTTTTATGTTCGTGATATTATTCAGGGCAAGTTCGTTTGATAGGCGGGACCGCAGCGTTTGCCATAATCTTTCAATTCTTCCCTTTGCCTGAGGAACGGAGGTTGTTATAATCTCAACACCTAGCTGCGAACAGCATCTTTCGAACTGGATATTGGCATTGTTTTCTATTGCTTTATCATTATCTGAAAGTTTATTGTACGTAAATACCGTTCTTTTATCCGTATAAAAGCTTGATGGAATGCCATGGCTTAATACAATCCTCTCAAGCATATGGTAATATCCGGATAGCGTTTCCTCATCATCAAGATAAAGCCCCATAACAGTTCCTGTCGCATCATCTATTGCCCCATGAAGAGCATATTTGAGAGCGCTTCCCTTGAACCAAGGGTGCATGGAAGCATCTATTCGCAATAATTCGCCGAATGCTTTTCCCCTATCCCTTAAGGGATGGATCTATCTTTCTTCTTTTTCCTTTGCGCCTTTGGCGATGCAAAGCCCGAAGATGTTAGAATACGATAAACAGCCTTATAGGAAATTTCAATCTTTTCATTACTTTCTAATTTTTCCTTAAAGTGAACGAAATTAAATCCATTATACTTATCCTTATAAAGGGATATGATCCTCTTTTCAACATCAACAGGAGTTCTGGATTCTGGAGGCTTGCCCTTGTTCTTATGCTCAAGGCAAGCCATGCCTTCTTTTTTATATCTTTCTCTTAATTTGTTGGCATATCTTTTGGATATTCCAAGTTTTACGGCAACTTCTTTTGAAGAAAGGTCGGATGTGATGTGGTGCAAAACATAATCATTATTAAGATGTTTCATTTGCTCACCTCGTTTAATAGTATACTATAGTAAACGCCATAATTAATTTGATTTTCCTCCGCACAGCTTCCTGAGCTGATCGTTCGGCCGGGACCATGCGTCGAATGCG
>CADBSO010000040.1 GCA_902797395.1 uncultured Spirochaetales bacterium | reverse complement strand
TCCGGGTGTACCCGCCCGCCGCGGACAGCCAAAAGGCGGTGATATCGTCCTCAAACCGTTTTTCGGTGGTGTCGGTGATGCTCATAAATCGCTCCTCAATTTGGTATCAATAAATTATCGAAAGTGCGGAAATGTCGTCAGCCTTTGTAATAGAAACGCCAATTCTGGAAAGCAAGCTGGTATACACTAAAAGCTTCATGACAATAACAGTCTTCCTGATTTCAGGTGTCATTTCTCGGTAATTGCCATGAGTTATGCTGTTTCTATACTTAACCAAAGCGCGAATGTCCGCTTCATTGATTCTATCATCTTCTTGAAAATACAAATTCATTTCACTGTCAAACTTGTGAAAAAGGGCAATTATACGTTCAGAAGTTGCATTCGTCCAATTACCAATGCTGTTAAAAACCATATTGTATGTTTCATCGCTGATAACAGGATTATCGTGGTGATGCTCTTTATGGTCACGTATCAACTGTTTGACGGACTTGCATAGCGCAAATAATTCAGGTGACTGGTTGATTTGCAAATCCTTTTGCGCTTGTATTTCACACTCTAAGGCTGAAGTAATAGTGCGAACGGTATCATCAGTGATTGACCATTGCTCATCATCGTTGCGAGGGATAAACCCCAAAGAATAAGAAGGACTGTTTTCTTTGCTGTTATAGATGATTCTTAACAGATTCGCAAAACCATCCCCTAACTGGTCAAATGAAACTACTGTGTTTTGGTGTGCTTTTGCCATATCGTTTTCCCGAATGTGGACTAAGCACCGGCCAACATAATGTTCTTCCGGGTTGATGCTTGTATCAATCTTAATCTCTCCAATTTGGTTCTCTCGTCTATGCGTCATAAATGATATAGCTTGATTTACGCGGCGATAGTGACTCATCAAGGACGAAAGGGGTTGTGGCTTATCAAATTCCATAATAATATAAGCGTCCTCGCTGTAGGAGTATGAATGATATTTCATCGTATCTGTCGTTGTGAGACCTATAAACAATTTGCAAGAATACTCATTCGTTGAAAAAGAATACTCCTCTCTACAAATTGCTCTGTCGATCAAAATCGCGTTGTTCTCTCCGATTGTTTCTTTAAGTGAGCGAGTTTTTAATAAATTGTTGAGAACGCCTCCAACAAGGAATAAGCGGGAGAACCTTCCTATATTCAAATCCGGCTTATTCATTTCAGATACAACATATAAAGGAGCAATGTATCTCATTGAATGGAACACCGGCAGACCTTGTTCCCCGGCATAAATTGCTATTCTTTTTCGAGCATGGGTAGCTCCAAAAATGTAACTGTCTTGCGAAGGAAGCGTTACAATATCATCTTTTATGGCTGAAGGTATAAACGTAAACTGAAAGCCCTGTTCATGGAATACCACGGAGGAACCATCAATAATACCTGTTATGGCTTGCTCTTCGTAATCCATATTCCACTATACCTCCTTCTTCCCCGTAACGTATTCGAAAATCAAGGACTTTTTGTAGGCTTCCATTTCTGAACACAAATTTTCTTTATGCCGAATGGCCGAGTCGATCTCTCCGATATAGCGATCTAAATAGCATACTATTTCATTCTGCTCCTCTCTATCGGGCATCAAAGCAAGCGTATTATAAAACTGGTCTTGCGAGATATTTTGCATCGAACTGCTGGTCCCGACTGCAAGAGAACCATAATAGCTACGAATTTGTCTATTATTCATATAATACCATATGTACTTCACACTGATTCCATCTGAAAAATGCACTTGCCATAATCTGTCAGGCAAAAACAAGTTAACATAATCTTTTTCAACATAACCGCAAGCACCTACCAAATCAGGCGTGTTCATCCGACTAACAATAAGAGTATTAGCTTTTACTGGACAAGAGACTCGTGCTAATTCATCAGCATCAACCGCTTTATTTTCAGATGGAATAAAAACGAATTTGCTTACACAGCTTGTTTTTAAAACGCCTATCTCTGCTTCATTTGCTGCATGTTGAGCAGCATTTACACTCACGCCACTTTCAATCAAAGAAATGATGTTTTTTAGAGGTCTAACCTTCCATTCTTTTGGAATGGTCCCAATCCAATCTATCCCACTATCTTTCATCGGGCGGTTGGGATGGATGCCTTTGGTGACGGCTTCCGTGATGATGGACTGCTTCAGCTTCTTGTATTCCTCGATGGACGCCCGCGTCTGCTCCATCACCGCATCGATCCGCGCACATTCGGTGTCAAGATGATCTGCAATGCGCTTCTGCTCCTGGACGGACGGGACGGGAATGGAGATTCTTTTCATATCCTGCCAATTCGTCGTCCAAAGATCGTCGACTATCCCATGTCCCCACTTATAAAACTCATCAGAAAACATGGTCGAATGAAACAGCCAATCATAATAGACGGGGTTCATCTCTCCGCGTGGTGCTAGAATGGTATTTATAAGCGATACAGAGCCATCATATTGAGAAATGCCGCAGGAACCACGCCGGTCAGAACGACTATTGATTGTAAAATCACCTTTACGCACAAGTTTTCTGTCATCATGGGCATCTGTTTTAGCCGCTGTGCTCAACTGTGGGACAATGCCTTTCATGGTCACCGAAAGAGGTGGATAGTCTATATCACTGACTTTTTCTTTTCGTTCGGAGTATAGTTGCGCTATACGACCGACTTCCCAATCTTTTGGAATCTCCCCAATCCACGGAATTCCGCTGTCTTTCATCTTACGCATCATCATTCTCCTCAGAAATGTAGTAATGGGAGATGCTGGGATCATAGAGAATTCCATTTTTCAG
>CADBSO010000039.1 GCA_902797395.1 uncultured Spirochaetales bacterium | reverse complement strand
AAATGGCTTTGCGACCCAAAGCGCGCATATGCGGCGCATATCCGGCGATTGGATATGGCAGAATAAATGTATTCGGACATAGCCAAGTTATTTGCGGTTTTCTCGAAGAACGCCCTGGTTCAAATAAGCTTCGCATCATTTTGAAATGAGTTTTGAAAAAACCTCATTTTTCTTTGTCTGATATCGACTTTTTCCAGTCTTTGATCCATTGCAATCGCGCTTTTATTTTGGCTTCCGTGCCTTCTTCGGATGGCTTGTAGTATTCTTTTCCGGCAAGCGAATCGGGCAGGCATTTCAGATCGGCTATGTGATTTTCAAAGTCGTGAGCGTATTTGTATCCCTTGTTGTAGCCAAGGTCTTTCATGAGGCGGGTTGGCGCATTGCGTATTTCCATCGGCACGGGTTCCGCTAAATGCTCCAATGCGTCTTTTTTTGCCAGCATATATGCAGTTTCCGCGCTATTGGACTTGGGAGCGACGGATAGGTAGATGACCGTTTGAGTCAAGTGGACGGAGCATTCCGGCATTCCCAGGAAATGACAGGCTTGGTATGCCGCTACGGCCATTTCCATTGCCTTGGGATCTGCCAGTCCCACATCTTCGCTTGCGAAACGGACTACGCGCCTTGCTACATAAAGAGGATCTTCACCGGATTCCAGCATTCTTGCAAGCCAGTAGACAGCGGCATCCGGATCCGAATTGCGCATTGATTTGTGCAGGGCGGAGATGAGGTTGTAATGCTCTTCTCCGGATTTGTCATACAGCAATGATTTTCTGGATGTGCATTGTTCGATGTTTTGTTGTGTTATGGTCGTGATTCCGTTTTCCTCAATGCCGTTTAATATCGCCATCTCCAGCGTAGTGAGCGCGCTTCGGGCATCTCCGTTTGAGAAATTCGCAATAGAGCGCAGAAGATCATCCTCTATGAAGATTTGCTTGCCGCCGTATCCGCGTTTATCGGAAACGGCTCGCTTTAAAAGCAAGAAGATGTCATCTTCATTCAGCGGCTTTAGCACGAATACCTTGCATCTGGATAAAAGCGCGCCGTTAACTTCAAAGGATGGGTTTTCAGTGGTGGCGCCTATCAGTATTATGCTGCCTTTTTCCACGAATGGCAGGAAAGCATCCTGTTGCGATTTGTTGAAGCGGTGTATTTCGTCTACGAAAAGAATTGTCCTTTTTCCGAAGATTCTGGCCTCATCCGCTTGTTGCATCACTTCTTTTATTTCCTTGATTCCGCTTGTAACGGCTGAAAATGTTATGAAGCGCGAGTTTGTGGTGTTGGCTATCACTTGGGCGATTGATGTCTTGCCGACGCCTGGAGGCCCCCAGAAGATCATCGATGGAACGATGTCTTTTTCTATTAGGTTCCTGAGTATTTTCCCTTTGCCCAAGAGATGTGATTGCCCGGCTATTTCCTCAAGCGTTTTCGGTCTCAGGCGTTCGGCGAGCGGGGCGTTCTCGTTTTCGATTGTTTCCGTGAAAAGATTGCTGTTGTCGGTAATGGTTCTCATCATGTTTTGTTATGCGCTAAAGTTTTTTAACGGTGGTGTTGTCAGAATCTGAATCCGAAGTTGAGCGATAGTCCGAGCAGGAACGAGGCGAGCGGCGTTTGAGCACCCGGTTTGGGAATGGTGAATGTCAGTCCCGGTGATAGTGTTAGGAGCACGAACAGAGTTCTTGTTCTCTCGAAAGTGAAATCGGTTGAGATGTTGCCTCTGATTGTCAGATTCCAATTTAGCTCGCTTTTCAGCGGGATGTTCGCAAGGAGACTTCCGCCGAATGCCAGATAGCCTGTCTTGGTGGCGTCGGGATCTTCTTCTTCGTCAGGTTTGGCAGGATACATTGTCATGACAATGCCGTTTTCGGATACGACTTGCTGTCCTTGTTCTTCTATTCTCTCATATGGTATTGCGTTAGCGAATGCGCCTGATTCCAGAGCGAGATACGACCCGTCCGCACGACATCCGACTTTTGCCATTATGTTCCATATGTCATGTATTTCCCGATCGTATTCCAACGTGATTGTTGCGGATACCGGATTGGATTTCTGCAGCCAGTATCCTGTTCCGATGGCTGCTTCAACATTCAGGCTTACCCGATTTTTCCTGCTGTAGGATCTGATGATTCTGAGCGGTTTGAGTTCAGTGATTGCGGATGGTGGAGCAAATCCTTTTGGCAGGTCATCCGCTTCGGCCATTGCTTGGGCTGGCAATGCGAAACCTATAATGACCAAGAGTGCTGTCAAAATGCGTTTTTTGCATGTTTTGCTTAGGGCGCTTTTGGCCCTAGGGCTTTCTGGAGCGCTTTTCGTTGTCGTGATTCTGGCTTGCTTCATTTGTAAAATGTTATCATGCGTTTTTTGCTTTTTCAATCTTTGAGGTTTTTTCAAAACTCATTTCAAAATGATGCGAAGTCTATTTTGAACCAGGGCATTCTTCGAAAAAAATCGCGAATACTGTATGTATTAGTGTTTTTTCTCTTTTCGAGAAAAAACATTTCTCGAAGAATCCATCGGATTTATGATCTGGTCCAAAAGAGCGAGCAGCGCGAAGAAAGGAGTTTTGAAAAAACCTCCTTTAAAATTAAAATAACACGACAAAAGGGGCAACGAAATGAAAAAGGCATTTGGTTTTTCGGTTGCAATCGTATTGACGATTGCGAGCATTTTCTGCATTGCATCGTGTCCGGGCGCAACTCAGACGGCGCCTGATTGGGTTGTAGGCACATGGTCGGGGCAGAACGGATTCAGCATTGGCATTACCAAGACTGGAGTGAAAACAGGAGCGGGTGGCAATGATCAGGCCACGTTTGGTGTCGGGAAGGCTATTCAGGGAGGCGGTGAGGCTTTGATTGAGATACTTGTCAAGACGGATACGGTTTTTGAAATTAAAACCACTGCCAAGATCGAAGGTCAGACTGATGTGACTAAAATGAAGATAGTGAGAGAAGGCGATGCTGAGCCATATGCGTATAAGTTGTATGCGCAGCAGCCTGGAGAGTCAGAATATCACCTGCAGGGTGAGATTACTAAAGAGCCGGAAGCTGAGCCGCCGGTGACTCCTCCAAGCGGAGCATTGACGGTTCCCGAGTGGGCAAGAGGCACTTGGCAGGAATATGATGCCGATGAGGATGAATACAGCGAGGTTCTCGTATTAGGGGCAAACAGCATAAGCATGCCGACAACGTACGATATGGAGGCTATGCAAGAGTTTGGAGTGACTTCAACTGTCATGCTGACAGGTATGAGCACTCAGATGACGTTTGCGATAGTGACCAGCACCAGCGAGGTTTTCGAATTCAGCGTTACTTTGGATGCGGAGGGAGAAACTTATGATTACGTTCATTATTTCAAGATGGTCAAGGAAGGGAATGCCGAGCCTTATACATACAAGTTCTATTTGAAAGATAGGGCGGAAAGCGAGTATGATACAGATGAGGCGGGCGTTCTCACGAAGAAGCAGAATTGATTTCCGATCGGTTTTGCCGGCTTGATGTGCCGCGGCGGTTTTTCGCTGCGGCATTTTTTTTTGAGGTTTTTTCAAAACTCATTTCAAAATGATGCGAAGACTATTTTGAATCAGGGCGTTCTTCGAGAAAACCTCAAATACTGTATGTATATGCGAGTTTTCGAGAAGAATCCGTCGGATTTATGCCCTGGTTCAAAAGAGCGAGCAGCATGAAGGAAGGAGTTTTGAAAAAACCTCCTGGTTATCTGACGATATCCGCTTTGTTTTTGGCTACGTCCGAATACATTTATTCTGCCATATCCAACAATCGCCGGATATGCGCCGCATATGCGCGCTTTGGGTCGCAAAGCCATTTGGATAGGCGCGAAGCCTTATCCTGCATTAGGCTTTT
>CADBSO010000038.1 GCA_902797395.1 uncultured Spirochaetales bacterium | reverse complement strand
CACTCATGCCTTTTGGTCGCCTTGTCGTAGCTGACACCAACCAGAAGCGTGTTGCCTTGGTACTTCTCAAGGCCGGCGAAGTAGCGCCTCTCCCTTATCTGTTCAAGAGCCGTATCGGCGGTGCCCTTGACCTTAAGCTCGACAAGCATGGCGGGGATGTTGGGCTTGTACGGAATGAAGGCCATGTCGGCGTAGCCCTTGCCGGCGGGATATTCCATAACTATGGTGTAATAACAGTCGGCATAGAACAGCGCGAGGCGTATCGCGGACTGCAGCGACTGCTCGTTGTTGTAGGAAAGACTGCTGGCAAGGCGCTCGTGGGACCTCTCAAGAGCCTCAGCGAAACGCGCGCAATCCATAGCCCACGTAGCTTCCAAGACCCCTTTCGAATGGTTGATCAACTCCATGACGGTCGCATAATCGGGGTTATCATTAATGGAGCTGACCCATTCCTCACGCACCTCGCGATTGGGTATTCGGCAAGTTCCGGTCATGCTATCGTAAGACAAATAACCAAGATGGCAGAGATAAGTAAAAGCATCATCCTTGGACTCTATGTTGAAGGGCGAATTATCAAAACGGGTGATATTCACGGGAATGCTAAGTGATGATATCATAGCCTTAACATCGTCAAGCATTCCATCAAAATTCATCTGAACCATTTCCCTTACGACCTTGAATGTCGAAGTCCGATTCCAATAGCTCCTGAACCTTTTATTGACCATGGCCGAAACTACCGACCTCGGCGCATAAATATCCATCCCCTCCGTCCTGTAGCCGTCATACCAGCCCCTGCACTCGACATAGTCCATGCCATATTTTCCGCAGAGATCGCGCACCTCATCATCCGTGAAGCCCGTATAAGGAGCGAACCTCATCGGCTCAAGAAACGTCACCTCGTCGAAGTTGTTGAGCTTGCTCTGGGCTTTATCGCGGATTATCGGCAATATGCCCGTGATGTATGCGAGTGCGATGCAGGATGTCACATCAGCTCCTTTGAAAAGGGCATTCAACAGCTTTAGATATTCATCCTCCAAGCAAGAGGCGTCGCCGTCGCGGAATATCACGTCGTATTCATCGAGGATTATGACGAACGGAATCCCGGTTGTCTTGTATGCGCGGGTCACGCAGTCGGCTATCGTGAGCGAATCGCCGAATACGGCCCCAGGGAACTCCTCGCGGAACTCATCCAGGACAGCCTCCCTCATCCTGACAAGGGCTTCCGCCTTGTGATCCGACCAGAAGCGGTTTATGTCGAGATGCAGGACGTTGTATTTGTTGAGGTGCTTGAAGAAGCTCGGATCATCCGCCATCTTGAGACCCTTGAACAGCTCCGCGGAATCGCATCCCCTGGAATAGTAGGCCGCCATCATGGATTCGGCCATCGTCTTGCCGAAGCGGCGCGGGCGCGAGACGGCGAGGAACTTGTCGCTCGTACCTATCAGGCTGTTGAGCTCAGCCAAAAGCATGCTCTTATCGACGTATATCCTGGAATTTACGCTCTCATTGAAATTCCCATTCCCGGGATTGACATACAGGCCCATGATGAAATTATATTGACAGCCGGCATTTGTGGCAAACGAAATGCGGCGTCGACCGATTTCCAATCCTCTTGCACCATATTATTTACTTGCGGCCATATGTTGCTACATACTAATATTTAATGGAGGTTTTTCAAAACTCCTTCCTTCATGCTGCTTGCCCTTTCGAACCAGGGCTTCATTTTTTCTCTTCTCCAGAAAAAATGCCAATGGATTCTTCGAAAAATGTTTTTTCTTGAGAAAAGAAAAAACACTAATACATACAGTATTCGCGGTTTTCTTGAAGAATGCCCTGGTTCAAAATAGACTTCGCATCGTTTTGAAATGAGTTTTGAAAAACCTCAATGATAAATTTTGCAATTCTCGCAAAATTTTTCAATAAAATTCCACTCTTCTACTGATTTTTATGTATTTAATTTACAAAAATTGCAATTCTCGCAAAATTTTTTAATATATTCTGTTATGAAAATAAAAAGAGATCAATATCTTGAAAAACTCAAATCAAAAAAATTCAACGGAATGGTCAAAGTGATCACAGGCATCAGAAGATGCGGCAAATCATACCTTTTAAACGAACTGTTTTACGAGCATCTCCTCTCCAATGGCAACAACCGTAACCACATAATGCGAATCGACTTGGAAGACATTGAAAACAAATGGCTTTCCGACGCCGCGCAACTTAACGCTTTCATACGAAATCAAATATCCGACAATGACAATTATTTCCTCATTATAGATGAAGTTCAAGAAATCAAAGATTTCGTACCTCTTCTCAATTCGCTTACAAAAATCAAAAACCTTGATATTTATGTAACGGGCAGCAATTCAAAATTCCTATCAAGCGACATAATAACAGAATTCAGAGGCAGAGGAGACAGAGTATATATTCGACCGTTGTCTTTTCGTGAATTTTACGCAGCAGAAAACGACGATTTCAAAGAAGCGCTGAAGAAATACCTGTGGTTCGGCGGGATGCCCTATATAATGAGCCTGAAAAAAGATGAGGAAAAAAGCGAGTATCTCAAAAACCTGTTCGACGAAATATACCTCAGAGACATCAAAAACAGATATAAAATCCGAAGCAACAGGCATTTGGAAGAAATCCTGGATATATTGTCATCATCTGTAGGTTCCCTGACCAATCCCGCCAAACTCGAAAACACATTCAAAAGCAGAAAAAACGCAAAATTATCCGTCAATACAATCAATTCGTACTTGAAAATACTGGAGGAGTCCTATATTTCCGAAAAGGCGCAGAGATACGACATAAAAGGAAAGCGATACATAGGATCCTTGCGCAAATACTATTTCACTGACCTCGGCCTTAGAAACGCCAGACTGAATTTCAGGCAAATAGAAGAAACGCACCTAATGGAGAACCTCATATTCAATGAACTAAGAGAGCGCGGATTCAACATAGATATCGGAATTGTCGAAGTAAACGAACAAAATGCTAGCGGAAGCTACGATAGAAAACAAATTGAAATAGATTTTGTAGCCAACCAGTTTAAGGAAAGACTATACATACAATCGGCATGGTCAATTACAAGCAATGACAAAGAAAAACAAGAAAAACGGCCGCTGATAAACACCAAGGACTCTTTCAGAAAAATAATCATAACAGGAGATGACATAAAACCGAAGACCGATGACAACGGCATTATCACAATAAGTCTAAGGGACTTCCTCCTAGGCGACAACACATTCAGAAACCTATAGCAGGTTTCCTCGCAAGAAGCTTTTCTTCCAGCAATTCGGAAGAAAAAAGTCTTTCGGCCTGCGAATCACGCAAACGCGAAAAACATGCAATCATTTGAACTTCTCAGGGAGCTGCGGAACGTAAGGGATCTTCAACTCCGTACACTCAAACCCCAAATCGACAGCGGGACCGCCATGCGCATCGCCTTTTATGGTCAGTTTGAGACAGATTCCAGTCTGCCTGTCGATTATGCTCTCGCAGGCAATGTTTCCGGCAGCAGGATACGAACGCTTAAAGGAATACTTGTAGCATTTTCTGCCGAGAAACTTCGCGCGGCTCGCATTGATTCCGGGCACATTGGCATTGCCGAACCTGAGGTGATCATCGTCTATGCCGTACGCATCCTCGAAATAATCCTCAAATCATCGTCATCGTAATAATCAAACTCATTACGATAGTCATCGTATTTCCCGGATTCCTTGCTCCATGATGCATCTTCCTCATCGAAGAAATAAATGCTGTATTCGTTGTCTCTTCTAAGATCGAAATACCGCTATTCACCTTCGGACTTGATATAGTAAATGCCCCCTTTTGACCCGAACGCCACCTCATACGGCCCTGCTTCTTCTTCGCTCTGCATCGAATACCTGACAAGAATACCGCTGGACTCCACTATGCGACGAGCCCTTTCCGTGGCGTCATCAAGCATATCCTCCAGCTCGTCATGATCAGCAAAAGCCAGCGGAGCAACACCGACCAAAAGCAAAAGGACCGAGGCAATCACATTGGCAACCCTATTCGTTTTTCTCATAAAACCTCCATTTTCAGAATGCTCTTCAATGCGGTCTGATTTTACAGAAATTTGTTCAAAATTCAGACACAATTATATAATTGGAACTATAGTCGTATGGGATTCAAACGAAAAGCAATGATCAGAAAAAGACTGCTGCCAACAATTCTAAGCATGATCCTAATGGTTTCATGCTCCAGCTTCATGGGCGGATGGCACTTTTCCGGCAAAAATTGTGATACGGGAAAGTCGGACAATCATCAGGAAAAATCATACGAAGAAAATGCGCTGCAACGCCAGAAAAGACTGCCGCTATCCATGATCATAGCCGCCAGCGTTACGATCATCTGCATTCTCATAGCCAACAAGAGAAAGAAAAGGCACGGAAGCGAAAAATCAAAACCCGAATCAGAACCCGAGTTGAAGAAAGAACTGGCCTCCAAAAACAAGAACTTCCGAATACTGAACAACCTGTATGTTCCGTTCGGAAAAGGGAAAACGACAGAAATCGACGCGCTCATGATACATGATATCGGCATATTCGTTCTGGAGCACAAGGACTACTCCGGCTGGATTTACGGCAATGCGAAAGAGGATAACTGGACATACAGGCACTATACCAAAACGCATAGTTTCTACAACCCTATAATGCAGAACCAAGGCCACATAAGGGCATTGAGAAAATATCTAAGCGATTCCGTCATTCCCATGTTCAACATCGTCGTATTCTCAGACAGCTGCAATATAGTCGAAATAACAAATGCGAGCGAAGTCGATGCTGAAGTCATCAATATGAAAGATCTGGTCGGAACAGTAAACATAATAATCCGCAAATACAGGGAAACCATATCAAAAGCAAGCAGCTGCAGAAAGGAAAAATACTACTCCGAATTGCTCAAATGCGCCAATGCTCCGGAATCCGTAAGGAAAGAGCATCTCGAATATATTGAAAGCAAATACGGGCAAGAGCATTAAGGTCGTTTCTAAAGACCTCCGAACCTAACCCCACATGCAAGCGCTTCCGAAAGCCCGCTCCTCAATCCTTAAGGCATCCAATCGGCACAACCAGCACCCCATCAGAACGTTTGAATGCATATTTGCCTACAGCGCATAAGACCATCAGAAATGAAGGTGATCTCATTTTAGTCACATCTAGTCTATCTCTCAATGCCTTCAACGAGCCGGCGGCTTCATCAATAAGCCTGTCTCCGCCAAGCTTTATCTCTATCAAACCGTAAGAACCATTCCGCAAATGGACTACAGCATCCACTTCAAGTCCGGTCTTGTCTCTGAAGTGATACACTTCGCCATCAATAGCTTGCGAATAAATGCGCAGATCGCGCACGCACAACGTTTCAAAAAAAAGCCCCATAGTATTCAAATCATTTTCCAAATCCTTGGGACCAAGACCCAAACTTGCCACCGCGATAGAAGGATCCGCAAAATACCTCGTGTCGGAACTTCTTATAGCGGACTTGGAACGTAAATTAGGATTCCAAGCCGTTATATCCTCTATGACAAATATCTTTCTTAAAGCATCGGCATAAGAAAAAATCGTATCCTCCGTCATGCTGTCGACATCATTGGATGCAATATCGCTCCTGATGGTCGAATAAGAAACCTGCGCACCCTGGTTTCTGGCATAAGAACGCATCAGCCTTTTAGCCCTATCCGGCGATCTTCTGACACCATCGACATGCGAGATATCAACGTTGACAACTGCATCAAAATACTCAAAAGCCTGATACAGTGCATCGCTCCTATCCAAATTCAAAACGCCAGGCCACCCACCACGGCAAATCAGATACGCCACATCACTCAAATCATGACTGCACTCGGCAGTAGCGAAACCTTCCCCATCAAACAAACCCTTCAAGCTTACCGACCCAATCGAATCACCGGATTCGAACAATGACATCGTTCTCATCCTGAGCCTTGCAAATCTCCCCGTACCGGTATGAACAATGCTATCATTTTCAACCGGCACAGACGAACCTGTAAAAATGAATTGACCGGCGAGCCCTCTCCGGTCTATCTCATATCTGGCTGCATCCCATAGCTTCGGAGCAACTTGCCATTCATCGATGAGACGAGGAGTGTCACCATTCAACAAGGCCGCCGGATCAATATCGGCCAACATCAGGTTGTTCTTTATCTCGTCCGGTTTCGACACATACAAAGCGCTTCTAGCAGCTATTTCCGCCGTAGTCGTTTTACCGCACCACTTCATTCCCTCTACAAGAACGCCACCGCTCATTCTCAATTTACGCCTCAAAATGTCATCTGCAATGCGTCTTCTATATGCCTTCATAACTGATTATTATAGAATCATTCGGCAATTTGGCAAGTTTTCATTCGGCAATTTGGCAGATTTTTGTTCGGCAATTTGGCATTGATTCAACGAGGGCATTTCTAAAAACCTGCTGTCCAGAGAGCGGCTGTGGTTTTCTAGACCTGAAAGACATTGGCGAAATCGGATTCTGAGGTTTTTAGAAGTGCCCACGAATAAAAAAAACTATGCCCGAAAGTTTGACTGATAGGACAGAGCCGCAGAGCCGGAGAGGTGCTGGAGAGGCGCGCTTTGGGGCGGAAAGCCTAATGCGGGATAAGGCTTCGCGCCTATCCAAATGGCTTTGCGACCCAAAGCGCGCATATGCGGCGACTGGGTATGGCAGAATAAATGTATTCGGACATAGTCAAAAAAAGATGGTGCTTGACTAGTTAAAATTGTGAAAATACAATTTAAGGGCACTTCTAAAAACCTCAGAGTCCGAACCTGCCAGACGCCTTTCCGGCCATAAAATCGGCAAAAAGCCTCGAAATACGATAGTATTCCTATGTTTTTTGCCGTTTTTCTGTCTCGAAAATCCGCAGGCATTTTCAAACAGCAGGTTTTTAGAAGTGCCCTTAACTTATGAAATTTCAAGGAATTAGCGAGAAGCAAAAAGTTGAGCATCTTTTTATGCTTCAAAAACGATTTGTCAGCAACCCAAACGGCAGACATATCCAAGGTCAACAGAAATACAGTGAACAGGTACTTTAACATTATTAGAAAAATGATTTTCACGGAAAGCATAAAGGAAGCAAAAGCTGAAATTGGAGAATACGAACTGGACGAATCCTACTTCGGCGCGAAGATGATAAGAGGCAAAAGAGGAAGAGGAGCCGCTGGGAAAACTCCCGTTTTCGGGCTTCTGAAAAGAGGAGAGAAGGTTTTCACGACAATAGTGCCGAATTGTTCCAAAGAGACGCTTATGCCTATAATAAAGGGTCTAACTCTAGAGAAATCAACCATTTACACCGACGGATGGAAGGCCTATGACGGCCTGGTGCTGAACGGATACGACAATTACAGGGTCTTTCATCACGAAAACGAATTCGCAAGAGGCAAAAGTCATGTCAATGGGATTGAGAACTTCTGGAGCTTTGCAAAGGGAAGGCTTGCTAAGTTTAACGGCTGCTCATCTGATGATTTCATATACCATCTGAAGGAATGCGAATGGCGATATAGCCACAGGAATGATGACATTTACAAACTTATTAGAAAGATGTATATAATAAGAGGCATCTTGATTGGAGGAAAAATCATTCTTAACCAGTCAAGCACCTAAGTTATAATCGTTTGCCAATGATTGCAGAGAGAGGGATAACATGATTTTTTTGAAGACGAATTTGAAGATGAAATCAAGGCTCGGATTCCTGGCATTCACATTGCTTGCGTTTGCGCTTGCCTTCGGATTGTCATGCTCACACAGCACTAAGCCTGCTGCAGACGACAACAAGGGCAGGGTTTACTTGATGACAGGCAAATCCGGCTTGTCAGACTACATGAAGCTGACGCTGGATGAATTGCACATGAATGTTGTTTCGGATGCAACGAATGTTCCGGATGTCGTGATTGTCGCGGGAAAGGATGTTGCAACGCTATCAGATTCTGATGTGAAGCTCATGATCCTTGCATGCCTGAACGGTGAGACGATTGTCGTTGATGCCCCTTCCAAGGATAATTTCGTTTCTTTGAAGACGAAAATCGAGACTTTTCTCAACAAAGAGGAAAACAGCCATCTCAAAGCTTTGTCAGAACTTGGTTCGCATTCCTTGTATAATGTGGTGGAATCGCTTTCCTATGATGATGGAGGTATTCCTGAGGGGGTTGGAAAGCAAAAGGCGTATGAGGCAATTGCCGTGCGCAAGAGCCAGATCTATTTCGTTCATGACATAAACGAGGAAACGATCGCAGGCACTGATGACGACTACGACGATCCGGCGGAATTGCCGGAATTGCCGGAACAGGATCCAGCTGCCGATGAGAAGGTGAATGTTCCTTCGAATGCGCCTGCAGCATCAGTGCAGAACGACCATTCCGTCATCACAAAGCATTCAGTTGAGGCTTTTGCGGAATGGTTGGAGAAGGAAGGCGTGGTATTGTTTGATCCCATGACCAAGGACGAGGTCATCGGAATACTCATCAGCAAAGGCGTTTCCAGCGTGGATGATGCTATGCAGGCCCAATCCCAGATTCATAATTTCACTCTTACATACAGTGCGTCCGGCAAGGAGCATTACGATGGCAGGTATGATGGAAGGAAGGAAAATATCCAAGGTTTTGTCGACACATGGACCGCTTGCGACATAAACAACAGCACGGATTATTATCTCGTGAAGACATCGGTCGTGTGCAACAACCAGCAGCTCGGCTACAAAAACGATTGGGACAACGGCAAATACGCAGGTCCCTATTTCCACAAATGCAAAATAAATGTGGCCATAGACGGAGCCCAATTGAGGACGGCGGATTGCAAGCCTACGACTTCAACGGGAAGTTCGACTTTTTCCATATCCTCAGGGTTCAATATCGGCGCTAATGTAGGATTCAATGCTTCTGGCCCGACCGGCGGTATCTCTTCGGGGTATTCGTTCTCGAAATCGTCTTCCAGATCCATACCGGACATCTCCGTCACGAACAATTGCAGCGGAAATACGGCAGAGTGGTTTTTCACGGCTCCGGATGTAAATCCGTATTGGGGCGGATTCCTGGATGCTTATACAAAATGCGACGGCGCCAAGGCGATTCAGACGAATCAGGCGGTGTTCGATTCGTTCGCCCTTTTCACCAGACCAAGCAATCCCGACAGCAACGAAAAGACGGTCAGGCTCAATGTTACGATAGGGGCTACGGTCAGATCGATGACAGGATGGGTTACGGGTGCAATCCACCTCCATTGGAACGAATACGGCACGTACAATGGCTTCATCTATCACAACAGCATAGACAAGCCCAGCAATGCCTGCAGGGATTACATAATGGCGTTCGATGCGCCGGCCGGAACGTCTCCCGAAACTGCCGCACTGCTCAGCAATGTCCTGAAGGAATACATTTCTGATTGGAATTCGAATCAGAAATATTATGCTGTAGGCGTCAATCGTCTTGACGATGCTGCAAAATCGAACTTCGCGATTGCGAAGAAGAGGATCGAGGCCAACAAGGACGTTCTGCATACCAGGGGATTTTCGGGTAAATACACGTTCTTCGTAAAGAGGTCGGAAGAGCAAGGCAAGGTAGCTCAATTCGATTTGCAATTCTGATTCGTTCGGGATTGTTTCCAGGGGCGCTTTCCGTGGTTTCATACCTTCGGAAGGCGCCTTTTTTTCTTGGAGGTTTTAAGGATTGATTGCCGATTTGCGATGTCAGCTCATTTCGGAAAACACTCCCTCGGAAATGGGCTTCTGTGGGAATGCTTCTCAAAAGGCGAAGGCATGGCAAATTGGACAGATGAGAGAATAAAGAACAGGATCAAAGAGTTGGATCTGAGGCCGAAAAAGTGCCTTGGATGACTGACGCCTTATGAAGTGTATTACAGGGTTCCGTTGCGCTTGGTTTGCTAATTCGCCTGAAAAACGAGGAATTTCATCAATTCCCGAAACGCACTATTATGTCGTTGTTCGCCATGGTCGAATCCAGGTCGCCTATGTATTATGGACCTGTAAAAAAATCTGTGTAAATAGCACTTTTCCCTACAGCGACAGGCGGTCGCCGAATACGATGGCGAGCTGATTCAACGCAGCGCCCCAGTCCTTTATGGGCATGGACCATTTCGAACTAGCATTCCTGAGCGCCAAATACAATATCTTGATTATAGCATCATCCGTCGGGAATGACAATTTCGACTTCGTGGCCTTCCGAAGCTGAAAGTTCAGGGATTCTATCGCATTGGTCGTGCAGATGGCCTTCCTGATCTCCGGCGGATACTGGAAGAATCCCTTCAGGTCGCCCCATGCCGCCTTCCACTGCTTTGAAATGACCGGGTACTTGGCATCCCATTTCGCAGCAAAGGCATCCAGGTTTTCGAGGCCCGTCTGCTCGCTCGGAGCCGAGCATATCTCCTTCGGATCGCGGCAGACCGCCTTCAGATCCTTGTAGGGGGGCATACCTCGTCGAGCTTCCCGCCATATGGACGATGCATCGCTGGATATGCGTATCGGGAAAGACCGTCCTGACGGCGTCGGGGAAGCCGGTAAGGCCGTCCATGCAGGCGATCAGTATGTCCCGGACGCCCCTGTTCCTGAGCTCGTTCAGCACGTTCGCCCAGAACCTTGCGCCTTCGTTTTCGGATATCCAGAGGCCCAGGACCTCCTTTCTGCCATCCATATTGATGCCCAAAGCCACGAATGCGGCCTTGCCTGCCGTTTTCCCGTCCTGCCTCGAATTGGCGCGCAGGGCATCGAGATAGAGGATCGGATACGTTTTGCCGAGGGGCCGCTGCTGCCATTCCCGCACCTCCTCCATGACGCCGCCCGCCATCTTCGAGATGAGCTCAGCCGACATGTCCGCGCCGCATATCTCCTTGAGGTGCGCCCGTATGTCCCTCTGGCTCATGCCGAAGGCGTACATGGAAACGATCTGGTCGTTGAAGAGGGGGAGGCGCTTCTGCCTTTTGGGGACTATTGCGGGTTCGAACGTCGACTCCCTGTCCCTCGGAACCCTTATGCCGGGAACGTCGTTGTCGCCCGTGACCGCCCTTTTGCCGGTGAAGCCGTTCCTGCTGTTTCCGCTGTTGTCGTCTTCGGACGAGCTCTTACCGTATCCGAGGTGATGGTCCATTTCGGCCTGAAGGGCCCTGTTGATGATTTTGGCCGTGAGCGTCTTTATGAGCCCGTTCTCGCCGAACATCCCCTCCTGCGTCATGCCGCTCGGATCGAGACCGTCTACGATCCTGTCCAGCTGATCCTTTTCCTGTGTTTTCTTAAGCTAAAACTCCTTTTTATATTTTAGCCATTTACACAGATTTTTTTACAGGCTCATTTTTTCATGACGCTGATCTCATCCCCTTCAACGTTCCTTCCTGGCGTCATACTGTTTTGCATCATACATGCAATCTATGCGCTATATATCGACAACAAAGGAAGACACCTGATAGCATCTGTCATTTCATTGCCTCTGTTTCTGCCGATCTTGAATAAAGCTGAAATGTTGAATCTGGGAAACGCGCTCGGCGTGTTAGACATAATTCTCGCCTTGATGAATGCGATACTAGTCTGGACGCTGGTCAGGAAAAGAGCATCTCTCCTATTCAAAACCGAACTTACGCTTTTCCTGTGCGGCGACCTCGCAATCATGTTTAGAGCCCTTATGACAGGAAGAGCCAGCATCTTAATGAACCCCCTCGTCTAGGTCTTCTATCTCCCATCCCAAGTCGCGTTGACGCTATCATATGCCTGCAGAAACAGGCACGACGAAAGGCAGACGGCAAATCCAGCATAAGCGCTTTTGGGACAGCAAATCTTAAAAACATAGGCTATGTCTGAAAGTTTGACTGATAGGACAGAGCCGCAGAACCGGAGAGGTGCTGGAGAGGCACGCTTTGGGGCGAAAAGCCTAATGCATGATAAGGCTTCGTGCCTATCCAAATAGCTTTGTGACCCAAAGCGCGCATATGCGGCGCATATCCGACGACTGGATATGGCAGAATAAATGTATTCGGACATAACCAAAACTTAAGGGCACTTCTAAAAGGCAACCGCAGTCAATTTTGAAAGTAATTCAACAAGAAGTCAAAGATATCCAAATTCCTTATTCCATCATATGAACTATTCGCATCCCAATCCGATGTTGTGGGCGTTCTATGCGTTTCGTTTTTTCAAAGTGTATTTTTAAAAAACATAATTTTCAGCAGGTTTTCAAAATGTATTTTTAAAAAATCCTTGCTTATCCCTCTCATCTGCTACTCTACATGCTAGGATTTCATGTCTGATTTAAAAACCAGCAAGCGGGCGTCAGTCATTCGCAGTCTTCT
>CADBSO010000037.1 GCA_902797395.1 uncultured Spirochaetales bacterium | reverse complement strand
TTTTTTGTAAAATTACATACCGTATATGAAGATGGATGAATTTTACAATAAGTTGTTTGAGTTCGTACCTGATTTCGATTTGAATAGGAAGAATTCTCCGATTTTGATTGCTACTCCAAATTCAAAAGATAGGGGCAAGACGACATCATTGAAGTTTTTAATTCTTGTCCTTTCTGATTTTAACGAGAACAATGTGAAATATGTGTATGGCGATCCGCAATTTGCCAGCATCTTGAATGTATCATCAGGCGGTACTCCATCTAATGGTTGGTTGTCTAAAATAATTCAGCCTTTGGGGCAAAGGCAATACGATTTATCAGTTGTGATTACACTTAATTTTCAGGATGGGAATCAAATTAAAGTTGGCATTTCCACTCATGGTGATATCGCATCAATGATGGAGGATTTCTTATGCGCTGGATCTGGTGGCAGCATATTGAAATCTGACTTTAAGGATTGCCAGGTAATTTTTTCGGCTTGTCATGGTTGTGGGCATGAGAGTTATAAAAAACTGGAAGCGATTTGCAAGGCTAATTCCATTTCAATTTGCAATATAAGATGAGGGACTGGTAGAAGCATTTTGCAATAGTTACGATAATCGTTGTGATAATATTCTTATATAAGGAGAGATAAATATATGAAAAACGAAAATGATTTGCTGTATTTCGAGGAAATCGACGACAATGGAGATGTGATTCTTGAAAATTCATCGGGATGTAAAACAAATGGAAAAGCTAGCGGTTGTTGTACAACATATTGCACGCATTGTTGCGATGATGATAGGAATCCTACAGGCGATTCTTGGCTTGATTTTCTTGAAGGTAATGCCGGTATTATTCAGTACTGATTTGTCGTTGTAGATGATGTCTCCGCAGGATTTTTTTGCGGAGATTTTTTTATATTGGGGTGGTAGTTTTACATGGTGATAAAATGAAAAACACGGATGATTTGCTGATGTTTGAAGAAGTAGATGCGAATGACATTGGATTTGAAAATTCTTCTGGCTGCCGGACTACTGGTACTGCGAGCGGTTGCTGTACGATGTATTGTCCCCCCGAATGTATGTCTTGCCTCGTTGATTGCTCGTCGGACCGTAAGGAGCACAACAGTTTTTGGGAGGATTTTTTGGCCGATAATTCTGGAATAGTACAATATTGATTAATGAGTGATATTTATATACCAGAGGTTTTTCTGACTTATGGAAGTAAGTCTGCTCTTTGTTCAGTGGTTTCAAATTGTTATGAGGCCGCAGCTTTTATTCACGATAAAATAGGCAAGGGTTTGGTGGAACGCTTTATTTTGTTGTGTATGGATTATGACTACCATCCTATAAATTACAGTATTTTATCAATCGGGAATTCGGACAAAATAGTAGTGGACTTAGGTGAATTGTTTCGTATTTCCTTGTTGTGTGGCGCAAAAAGAATTCTTGTTGCCCATAATCATTTGGGATCGTCTTTGGAGCCTACGGAGAGCGACATAAAAACTACAAAGATGATAGGCTCTGTTTCTAGAATGCTTGATATCGAGCTGATTGATTCCATGATAGTAATTAATGACGGTGATTGGATATCAATAAGAAAATATGTAATGGAGAATGGACTGTGATTGATCCGCATAAGATTTATAAAATCAAGGATTCTATCGATGTTTATCTTGAAGATGACGAATACATAGTATGCTATTTTGTAAATACTAGAATACGCAAAAGATTTAAGATTGGAACGGCGGTTGTCGATTTGTTTTCGCTTATTGATGGCGAAAACACACCTGAAGATATTTACTTGCAAATTGTAAAGAAATATCCGGAGATAGAGAGAGGATTTTGCTTTGACGTATTAAACAAATTGCTTAACGGGAGAATAATATGCGAGCGGCTTTCGGAGCATGTCCTTGACGATTATTACCTCAGCAGATACGACAGGCAGATTAACTATTTTGCTGAATTTTTAGGAAGCGAAAAAGCCGCTGAGGAAGCACAGCAAAAACTTATCAATACGCGAATTGGAATTATAGGATGCGGATCCGTAGGCGGAAACATAGCCATACAGTTAGCGATGGCAGGCGTGGAGAATTTTGTTTTGATGGATTTCAAATCCTGCGATTTGAGCGATGCTTCTAGACATCTTTTTTATAGCAGGCAAGAAATTGGAAATAAAAAAGTCGAATCATTGAGCAGATGTCTGAAAAAAATAAATTCTCGCATAAAAACTTTTATTTCATATTCTGGCTTCAATCCGAAAACTGATTTGACTGACTTCGTATCTAAAGTTGATTTTATAGTTAATGCAGCCGATGAGCCATATCTCGGCTTCACGGCCAACTTATTGTCTCAAATATGCGTTCCAAAGAGAATTCCCCATTATATCGCCGGAGGGTTTGATGCGCATCTTGCAAGCACTGGTGAATTGGTAATTCCTTATGTGACTCCATGTGCTGCCTGCTATTCGACTTTTTTTGAAGCAAAGTTAAAGAACTGGATTCCTGAAAAGCATCCTGTCGATGAAAGAGTTGGGGAAATGGGTGGTTTATCATCAATGACATTGTTTTCCTCTTCGTTCGCTTGCATAGAAATTATCAAGTTTATTTGCGGGCTTACTGATATCGAAAAAAGCTATAAGAAACGTGGAGAATTCTATTTTGATGGGATGGAATTGATGTATCTTGATCCTGAACGCGATCCGAATTGTAAAGTGTGTGGGGGAAAACGGAAATGAAATTCAAACTGAGATCCAGCGTGTCCGTGGTGGATTCGGGTAATAATATACTTGAATTTTTTAAGACGAGTACAAGGCAGTCAGTAAAAATAAAGACAAAGGACGACTTAATAAAAAAACTTGTTCTTAGCCTTGATGGTGAAAGGGATTTTGATGAAATATGCAGCGATCTTAAAATCAATTCCGCATCAGAGCAATTGAAATCGTTGATTAGTTTTCTTGAAAAGAAGGCAGTTCTATCACATGATGATCTTTTGAGAGGAAGAGAAGACTATATCCCATACGGCAGAGTGATTCATTTTTTAGAAGATTATTCAGAAAGCGATGAAGAAATGCTTGAAATTTGGGAGAGGGTTAGAAATAGCCGTGTTGTGATAATCGGTCTTGGTGCTGTTGGGACATGGCTTGCTGTTAATTTGGCTCAATCAGGGGTTAGAAATTTTGTTTTTATTGATAATGATAAAGTTGAGTTAAGCAATCTCCATAGGCAGTTGTTGTTTTATGAGTCTGATATTGGCAGGCAGAAAACAGATGTAGTAAAAGAAAGGCTATGTTTTTTTGAAGAGGATGTTTCTGTAGATTCATATAATATGTTTCTTGAAGATGGAGTTCTTGAGAAAGTAAGCGGTAAGGTCGATCTTGTAATTAATTGTGCCGATAAACCCAGTGTTGATGAAACATCAAGAATAGTTGGTCGTTTTTGTATGAAAAAAAAGATTCCCCATATAGTTGGTGGAGGTTATAATCTTCATTTGTCGCTTATCGGGCAAACAGTTATTCCGTATGAAAGCGCATGCGTGAATTGCTTTGAAAGGCAGTTGGTAAAAATAAATGATATAGAAGGGAAGCGTATAAAAAAGCTGAATATCAAGAATAGAAAGATTGGTAGTTTTGGTCCTATGTGCTCTCTGATTGCATCAATGGTCGGCATGGAGGCCATTAAGGTTCTGTCAGGAAAAATAAAGCCTGATAATATTAATAGGCGTGGCGAATTCAATATTTATGATATGGGAATATCGTATAAGGACTTTGATAAACTTGATGATTGCGAATGGTGTGGTGAAGGCAGATGAGTAAAAAAACAATAAATGTTATTGGCGCAAGACAAAACAATTTGAAAAATATTTCTGTCAGTTTTCCATATTATAAGCTCAATGTGGTGACGGGATGTTCAGGATCCGGTAAATCATCGCTTGTTTATGACACCATATATGCTGAAAGTCAGAGGCTGATGCTCGAATCTCTTTTGGATAATAACTTTGGACAGAAAATAATGGAAAAGCCTGATGTTGATTCAATAGAGAATCTTTGTCCTGTAATTAGCATATCTCAGCATTCATATAATTTTAATCCTAATTCAACAGTAGGAACTTTTACGGATATCAGCAATGCGTTGAGGAGCATATATGCGATTGTTTCGTCTGATGAACAAAAAATCGCTTTCACGTTTCGCGATTTTCTTGCTGAACAAAGTCGATTTCGCTGTAAAAAATGTGACGGGGCGGGGAAAGAGTTTTTTTTAAGTCGCGAGAAAATGATGCCAGATGGAAATGTTCCTTTGAGGAAAGGCGGCATAGTATTTTTTTCAGGGAAGAGAAATTCGTTTGCTGTAAGTATCCTTGAGGCTGTTTGTTGCAGGCATGGCATTAATATGGATGTCGGTGTGGCTGAATTGTCTGGGAGTGAAATAAGCATACTTCTTGATGGTGATGGTGAAAAATATAATATTTCATTTGAAGTAAACGGGCATAAACATACGCGAACGGTAGTTTTTACCGGTGCTTTTGGGGAGTTGGGTCAGGATTTCAAGAAAATCAATCACCCTATGTACCAGAAGCAGTTAGCAAAGTATATTGATAGAAAGCCTTGTTCTTTTTGCAGCGGAACAGGATTTGAGTCAAAAATCTTAGATTGCCGGATTTGCGATTATAATATTTTTGAATTATCTCGTCTCGAATCTTGTGATGTTCTGGAATGGTGCGACAAGGTATTCGATAAATACTCTGAAAAATGTTTTTTCAATTCTTTGTCCAGTCAACTTAAATACATCAGGAATATTATTGAGGCTATGAATAAGATTGATATAGGGTATCTCAGTTTGGACAGGACTGTTCCGAGCTTGTCAGGAGGTGAATTTCAGCGGCTCAGGCTTTCCAAACAAATCGCAGGGTCTCTATGTGAAATGCTTTATATTCTTGATGAGCCATGCAGGGGGCTTCATAAGATTGACATACAGAAAATAAAAAACATTTCTTGTGAGCTAATTAAGAAGGGCAATACTATACTAGCAATTGAGCATAATCAGGATTATATTTCAAGTGCTGATAATGTTGTTGTAATTGGGCCGGGCAGCGGACCAAATGGTGGAGAGATTTGCAATCGGATTGGAGAGAAAAAGGAATCTATTAATTACCCTGAATCAAATAGAAGGCAAAGTGGTGATTATTTATTTTTCAATGATATTTTTGCAAATAATATTAATGGTGAAAATTGCAAGGTGCCATATAATTCTGTTACATTTATAACAGGCGTGTCTGGATCGGGGAAATCTACGCTTGCGTCCGATGTGATATTCAGAACATTGCATGCTAATCGTCCGGTAAATTGCAGTAGTTATTCGGCTGGGCTTAAGATTGGGAAAACATATTATGTTGATCAGAATCCGATAGGCAAGAATGCCCGCTCTACGCTTATTTCTTATTTGAGCATATCTGATGAGATAAGAAATATTTATTCTGAAATTTCTTTTAATGGGAAAAAATATAAAAGCAGTTTTTTCAGTTCTAATTGCGAAGGTGGAAGGTGTGAAAAATGTTCTGGAAGCGGTGTTGTGGTTATTCAAAATAATTTTTTTCCAGACTCGTATCTTGTGTGCGACGAATGCAATGGGAAAAAGTTCCAATCGTTTATTCTCGATATAAGATACAAGGGATTCAGTATTTATGATGTTCTGAATTTAGATATAGCAGATGCGATAAAGCTTTTTTCGGAAAATAGCAAAATTGTTTCAATGCTTAGTTGTATTGAAGAATTAGGGTTGGGCTATCTTAAGCTTGGTCAGATGTCAATGAATCTGTCCGGTGGGGAAGCGCAACGGTTGAAGCTTGCAAAAGCACTTGGCGAAGAAACGTGTAAGAAATCAAATGTTTATATACTAGATGAGCCATCTTCCGGATTGAGCGATTCAGATATACTTATGGTGAGTAGGGTAATTCAACGGCTTGCAGATTCTGGTAATACGGTTGTGATAATAGACCATAATATAAAATTTATCGCAGATAATGCCGATTACATTATAGATTTCGGAGAAAACGGTGGTAAAAAAGGTGGTAAAATAGTTGATTCAGGATATGTGTATGATACATATCTAAGGAAAAAAGCCTCAATTTGGATTTAGTTTGTTTTTATGACTGCATTTGAAAGGGATTTTGTTTTGCTGAATGGCAGAGCTGTAAATTTCAAAAGCGCTTCTGTTCCTAAGTTGAATGATTTTTTCATGTGCATACATCAGGTGACTCAATCGGAGTTTTTTGATGTTATGGGCTATAATAGTTCTTCTTTTAAAGGCGCTGATCATCCGGTTGAGATGGTATCGTGGTACGAGGCAGTTCAATACTGCAATAAATTGTCTGAATTGAATGATTTGGATTTATGCTATCAAATGGATGGAGATAATGTTAGCTGTGATTTTGATAGCAGTGGGTATAGATTGCCTACCGAGGCTGAATGGATGTTTGCAGTGAATGGCGGATCATTGGAAGATAGTTTTATTTTCAGTGGTAGCGATGATATTGCTGATGTTGGATGGTGCTATGATGGTGTTTTTTATGGCACGAGGGGGATAATGCTAAAAAAACCAAATTCTTTTGGCATTTATGATATGACTGGCAATGTTTGGGAATGGTGCTGGGATTGGTATAAGACAAAGGGTGAATGTGCGGATGAATCCGAATACTATATGACAATGAAAAAAGTCAGCAAAGGGGGTTCTTGGGGTGATTATCCTGATGGCTGCACAAATGATTACAGAGGAATAGGAGATCCAAAGTCAAGAAATCCGGCTACTGGTTTTAGAGTTGTACGAACTAGAAAACTGGAAAATAAATAAGTAAATAAATTAGTAAATAATACGGCTTTGGTGTTATATGTAAAAAGCAACTAAAGTGATTTGATTCACATAGCATGTAAATTCTTTTAAGTGTTAATTTTCATTCGAATCTTGCAATAAGCATTATGCAAGCCAAGATGGCTGGTGCGTAAGTGCCGGGCGGTCCGATTGGCGCATCGGTATGGCGAGGAGGATTTATGAGTATAAAAGACATTATTAGTCTCTTTTTAGGAATAAAGAGTAAGTTCGATAGAGGTGACTATTCTAAAGGATTAGGAGACATTGATATCGATTTAGGCTTTGCGACTTTGACTAGCTTGGCTAGTTACTTTACAGAAGAGCCATCTTATAATTCTAAAATAAATAATTTAATTGAGAAAGCTACTTATAACAGTATCAAGAAAAAATTCGAAAAAGAAGGTTTGCTATAATATCTCAGTACTATATTAGAGCTGTTGGAAGAGCCCTCCCTTTCCTATGTCATCGAATATCTGGTCGGTTCGGATTGGAGGGTTGTTTGCTCTTGCTTGGTCGGTTAGGCTCTAATTGGTTTTTTATGGTTGGTTTTGTCCATTGGGCTTTATGAGTTTTGCGGACATTTTGCTAGTTTTTTCTTTCAAGGATACTTCTAAAAACCTGCTGTTTGAAAAATGCCTGCGGATTTCCGAGACAGAAAACCGGCAATTTTCCTTTTCGAGAAGAAAATGAAAACTGGAATACTGATCGTTCTCGAGGCTTTTTGCCGGTTTTATGGCCGGAAAGGCGTCTGGCAGATTCGGACTTTGAGGTTTTTAGATGTGCCCCCCAAGTGTTAATTTTTTGTATTTTTGCTGAATAAATCATTTGTACGGCGGAGAGATCTGCCTGCAAAATGTATTTTTGGGCAGATGCGGAGTGTCCACAAATTTGAACACTCCGTGTGTTATATTATTTTTGGCTGTGTCCGAAAAGTTGACTAACGGGACAGAGTCATGGAGCCGGAGAGGCAGCGCAGAGGCACGCTTTGGGGCGGAAAGCCTAATGCAATAAGGCTTTGTATCTTGCGTTGCTGCGCATCCGCGATTACGTTGTATGCCTATCCAAATGGCTTTGCGACCTAAAGCGCGTATATGCGTCGCATATCCGGCGACTGGATATGGCAGAATAAATGACCAGTCATTTATTCGGACATAGTTATTAGTTTCAAGGCTCTTTCAGGGTTTGTTTCGAGGTGATGCGATGGCTGATGAAAAGCCTTTAGGGGCAAAGGAGGTTTATTATGCTTAGTCCTATGTGCGCGGATTGTCCGCATTGGTATGGTGGTTCCTATGGATGCGATCAGGGGTTCGACAAAAGCGACATCATGAGCGACGGCTACTGTCCGGCAGCCGAATAGGGTCGTATAGTGGGCGATGTGGTTTTTTTTCCAATAGGCGGCGCCGATAGCATCGGCGCCAGCTGCTACTTTCTGAAGTTGGGTCCTTACAACATAATACTGGATTGTGGAACCGGACTTGATGGTGAAGGCAGAGTTTATGAGCCTGATTGCATGAGCTTGCTGCGTTCCGGTTTGGTTGATAGCATGGATCAAATAGGCATGATTATTGTTTCCCATGCTCATCTGGATCATGTTGGCGCGTTGGCGACATTTGCCGGGTGTTGTTCTAATGCGAACATTTACATGACGCAGCTTACGCGTAATGTTTCGCATTATCAGTTGTGCGGGCGGCGCATGGGGGAAAAGGGAGTTTCGGGAGAAGAGTCGCTGATGTATGAGCATATATTCGATAGGGTGCTGTTTGTTGGGTATTCGCAAACGATGGATTATGGCGATTTGAAGGTCACTTTTTATCCGGCAGGGCATTTTCCGGGCGCTATGATGACGCTTTTCGAATACGAAGGCAAGAGGATTTTGTATTCCGGCGATTATTCGTTGAACGAGAACGCTCTTTCGGGCAGGTGCGTGGTCCCTGATGCGCCTGTGGACTTGCTTGTTTTGTGTTCCATAAATGCTGTCAGGCCATACAAGAATTGCCGTACGACAAATCAGTTGGATGACCTGATGAGTGAGATCAACGGTATTCTGGAAACGGAGGCATCCTTGAATTGTGTTATGAAGCAATTCAGCAAAAGTGTTGAGCTGCTTATGGCATTGAACGAGGGCATG
Organism: uncultured Spirochaetales bacterium; assembly: GCA_902797395.1. Classification (GTDB taxonomy): domain Bacteria; phylum Spirochaetota; class Spirochaetia; order Sphaerochaetales; family Sphaerochaetaceae; genus UBA9848. The sequence goes on along the minus strand of CADBSO010000037.1, from coordinate 5,356 downwards.
ACTTGCGGGAGAATCAGAAACGTGCCCGTGTATCTCAGCAAAGGGGTTTTGGAGGTTGTGAATATTGTAGAGGAACAGGTTGGGCCGATATTGAATGCGAATATGCATCTGGCGGATTCTCATCTTGCAAGGTCTGCTCGTGGTTCGGAGCCTTTTGTTTTGATTTCCACGGAGCGCGAAGGCATGGATATGCCACATTGCGTGAAAGTGGATGCGGATTTCACCTTGCATGATGGTTACTTGCAAACGGTTGATTTCATACGTGATGTTCGGCCGGGAAAGGTTGTGGTGGTTCATTATGATTCATCTTGCTTTTCTGGTTTCCAGTGGCTGAAGAGGAAAATGGAAACGGATTTGGGAAATGGAACAAGCATCGATTTTGCAATAAGGGGGAATAAATATTGTCTGTAGTTTTTCGGACTGTGATTTTGAGGGGTATGAAATGATAGATGTTGGTAAAGGGAAAATCAGAAGAATACTTGATGATTTCAGGTATAAGGTTTCGTCAAGGCATAGGGAAAGCGGATCCCAGGATGAGAATGTGCTGCTTTTGCATAGGATCATTTGGATCGTAAGCGATGACTGCGGAATAGGACCCACCGAATGCGCAAGGAAGCTTAATTCGAAGTATGGGTATGAAATGGATAGCAGCGAGCTGATAAGGTTTTTGAAGAAGAACTATTTGGGAAATCCGCGGGAGCGTGAAGAGGCATTCGAATGGGCGAACGACTTGGTAAGGATGTTTCCGGATGCCATTTCAGGTGATGAGAGGCTCTTTGATGAATTCAATGAGAAGAGAAGGGTAAAAGTCATAAATATCGGAGGTCCTAATAATCCGCAGAACTGCATTGTGACCAGTTTGATCTTCCATAGGTATCCGGAACTGGATGAGAATGGAATAGGCAGCATAATTTATGGGTCTGGCATGGTAGAGGGAAAATATTTCCTATACGATTTGATTGATGCCATGGCCTCGGCATACGATTTCGATAATTCCAGGGATCGCTCGCGTGCTGGAAGCCGTCGCGACAGCAGTTCTGCCACTGTTGATCAGCTGCTTAGGGAGAACAGGCAGCTTTCGAGTTCGCTTGAAATCGCGAATTCCTTGCTGAAAGATCTCCAGGAGGATTTTGACAGGCAGCTTCTGGATGCTAAGGAAGTTGAGATGACGCAATTCTTTTCGGCTATGAATTCCGAGAAGAATGGCCGCATTCTGGATTTGCTGTTTAAGATCAGAAAGGGTGTCGACGAGTTGCGCGTTAGAAAATTTGAAATTCCAGACGAGCTTGATGGAGCGCTGATTCTTATAAAGAATCTTATTCGGTTCGTGAGGAATTACAATATCAATCCCATAGAGAAGCCCGGTTCACGATTTGAAGCCAATGCGTCTAGGGTGGAATCGTGTGTTTACATAGGAAGCCCTTTTGAGAACGAAGAGGAGACGAAAACTGTTGTGGTCGCATCGCCCGGATGGGTGATTTCGGACAAGGATATCATAATATCAAAACCTGTGCTTAAGGAGGAGAATAATGGACAGGATGACAATTAATGGCGGGAACCATGATCCGCATTGCTTCGGTATAGATTTGGGTACAACCAATTCCGTGATGGCTTATGTCAATATAAAGCCCAATGGTGATTTGGTGAGCAATATCGTCGATATTCCGAGGGGGGTTGACAATTACAAGAACTGCAACAATAAAATAAAGATGAAGGAGAGCGAGGCGAAAACGCTTCCCTCTTTCGTCTACTATAATGTTGAGGACAACTACAAGCCGATAGTTGGTGATTTTGCTAAGGGCAGGTATCCTCTGAGACCGCATTTGGTTGCCAAATCCATTAAAAGCCAGATGGGCAATGCGGTTGTGGAGGGATTGAGCCCGGACATTCCTGACAAAAAACCGTCTGATGTCTCATCGAGAATACTCAAGCATATGATTGTAAAGGCATCCAAGAAATTGAGATGCAATATCGATGATGTTATCATAACAGTTCCGGCGAACTTTGATTCGGTCATGTGCAGCGCTACTATAGATGCTGCGGAAAAGGCAGGTATTTCAGTAAAAAAAGCGGACGGAAGTGATAAGAACATACTCTTATCCGAGCCCAATGCCGTAATATATGACCTTATTAACATGATAAACAATGGCAACATAACCTCAAATGTTTTGGATTTGTCAAAACCGCAGAAGGTTATGGTGTTTGATTTGGGTGGAGGCACTCTGGATATAACGGTTCATGATATTTCCAGAAGGGCTGATAATCCGAATATTCTGAAGATAAATGAAATAGCCACAAACAGGTATACCAGGCTCGGCGGCGATGATTTCGACGAATGCATCGCCAAGGAGATGTTTGCAAGATTCTGCGAACAATACAGGAATAAGCCTTATGAGCGAAAGCAGATAATCGAAAATAAGGATTATGTCATGGCTAGCTTGAGGGGGCGTGCGGAAGATCTTAAGATCAGTTTGAACGAGGATGTTTCAAACGAATCTCTTTATTGCGGTAGCGGCTGGGAAGATGATGAGGATGACGATAAGGGCTATGATGTCGGCGGAATCATCCCAGGCGTTAATGCGGCTTATGATGATATACTTCAGAGGTCGTATGTGGAGGAGATTCTCGAGCCGTTCTTCGCACGCGATTTGAAGTATGATGACTACAAAAGGGTCGAGGATGTGCAGAACAAGTCCGGAAATATAATATATCCTATATTGGATGTTTTGGCTAAGGTCCAAAGAAAGTTGGGTAGCACGGAATTCAAGATTGATGCTGTGATTCTCAATGGAGGAATGTCGCGTTTCTACATGGTGAAAGAACGCCTTAAGGAGTTTTTCGGCATGGATCCGATTGAGATCGTTGATCCTGACCTTGCCGTTGCGCGCGGTGCCGCCATATATCACTACTATCTTCACAACAACAAGCAGATGGTGGATGATATGATGAAGTACGACTATAAGCGGACTGGAGATGGTCGTGGCGCTTTCGATTCATCAGCGTGCGTATCGGAATTCCAGCCTGGCAAAGTCGTTATGGAGTGGGGCGGCAACATACTTAATGACAGTCTGTATCTGGGTCTGGCTAATGGATACAATCAGGAGATCATTCCAACGGGCGCGGAATTGCCTTTCGAATCGGAGAAGCTGAGCGGCTTTGGTCTGAAGCCGGGCTTGGGAAAAGTGGTGTTCCCGATTAGGAGCAAAAGCATAGACGGCTCTTTCAGGACGATTTCAACGGGTTCCCTGCTGTTTAATGGCGAATATCCGAATGGAGCGAAAGTCTATTTGCAGGTAAGAATGAATTCCAATAAGGTGATTACCATTAAGACATGGGCTTGTGATGATTCCGGCATGGAAGCCGAGGAGGGGTCGGTTCAGATCGAGGTCGGCGACAGCTTGAGAAACAGCGCTTCGGAGAATCCTGATGTTGAGGCGCGCAGAATATTGGTTCCGAAAAACGAGGTGAATCAAATCAAGATGCACTATAAGACGCTTGGCAACAAGAACGTGTTCAAATCCGCCAAGAATAACGCACATAGCAAGCTCAAGGAAATATCACAGAGGATAAAGTCATGCTCAAACAGAAACGATTTCGCCATGCCCATGATGGAGGCGATTACAGACAGCCGCACTGAGAAAATGGCAAAGCACAGGCTTCTCACGATAGCCAGGAAGATAGGATCGGAATGGTCCGATGAGGTCAAGTCCAGAATCGCAGATGAGTGCGGATACGAATTGAGGGGAATTGATCCCTATTCGACAGGTTCTGATGTGCAGCTCGCGGTGGAATGCGTGTATTCTTTGGGTGCTTTCGGAAACGAAGCGCAAATAGGAATTCTGACTCGGCTTCATGAATGTTCGAAGCTTCTCAACCCTTTGATTTATGTTCATGGCAAGAGAAAGATTGATGTCGATTGGATCATTGGGAAGTTCAGAGAGGATTGCAGGCTTGCGATGAAGGATTGCAAAAACAATTTGCAGAACAGCGCATATGCGGTCGGAATGGGCTTGTCGAATGACGGAAGCGCTGATGTAAAGAAGGCGGATGAGGTTCTTGGCCTCCTTTTGGATGTCATCGAATACGGTGATTACCAGGCGGCTAGTTTCGTTCCGTGTCTGATTGCGCTTGGCCTTATAACCGATTCGCGAACATATGATAGTCGTGTGTCTGCTGATATTGCGAATAGGGCTAAGGATTCGCTGGCGAAGATCATTGACATCTTTTCCAATGTTGACTTGCATTCGAATCCGATTATCAAGGCGGCGACTATTGCAGATAAGATGCTTGATGGAGTCGGATTGAGCGACGACGAGGAACGTTTCCTGCTTGAAAAGCTTGATGCGAACGCGAACGCTGAAGCGGAATGATTATTCGCAATTGATTGCAGGTTGATTTCGGTCCTGCAGCGGTGACAGATTGCCATTGCAGGACTTTTCTGAGATTTCGCATTATGTGTTAATTCTCCTTTGAATGCTGCAATAATCCTTATGTAAGCCGAAGGCCGGGCGAATAGCTGTCAGGTGTTTTCGGATGCTTAGCACGGCTTCGAAAGCCATGCGGTTCGCATGGGGGTGTGGAAATGATGTTATAAGATTATTGGCAATGGTGCGCTGCTGCGGCGCGTTGAGGTTAGTTATGGATGGTAGAGCGATCAGATGATGATCAGCGGGTGCTGTTGCTTGCATGGTCGAGGTTCTGAGCTGCTTCCATGTTTATTGGTTTGTATTGATAGGAGGAGAAAAGTCTTATGAAAAAAAGTGTTAAGGATTACATTAATAGGTACTGCTTGGAATGCTGTAATTATTATGGCGAGGACGGTTATGGCGAAAATTATTGCTATGGCACTCATAGCTGCTCCTATATTACGCCGGGGCAAAAGGGCGGTGAATTGAGACAGGAAGTCATTGACATATGCAAGGAAGAGGACGGTTTCTGTCAAAAAGAGTTTTAAGGAGGTGATGGTATATGACATATAAGGTTAAACAATTCATAATGCATAAGTGCAATATATGCAGAGGGTATGAATGCAATCAGGATAAGAGGTGGGATCCAAGCGAATTTGAGGATGATGATGTTCACTATTGCGCCACGCTCGAGCGGCATATAAATGGCGGCACTACCAAGCAGTGTGATGACCAGAGCAGATTCGAGAAATACGGTTATTGATTTTGTTTCCGTTTCGGGGTGTGAATTGAGTGGAAGCCGAGCGTCCGCAAAATCGAGCGCTCCATGGCTGTATTGTTTTTGTTTGATGCTTTGCGCTTGTGAATGCGTGAAGATGGTTTGAGGACAAAGGAGGTTTATTATGCTTAGTCCTATGTGCGCGGATTGTCCGCATTGGTATGGCGGTTCC
>CADBSO010000036.1 GCA_902797395.1 uncultured Spirochaetales bacterium | reverse complement strand
GAGGCGGCACAATTTTGATGCATTCACATCAAAATCCTTACATAATCTTGATGGGATCCGCGAGGCGGCACAATTTTGATGCATTCGCATCAAAATCCTTACATAATCTTGATGGGATCCATGAGGCGGCGTCCGCGTCAGATCTTACATAATCTTGTCTTTGGAGTGATCGATGGATGACATTCGCGGCAACTGATTATGATTTGGTGCGTTTTAATATCAATTCTGCGATTTTAGCATTGCGCTTGTTTTCCAAAGCGTATTGATATGCTGTTTTGCCAATATTATCCTTAGCATTCACATCGGCACCAGATTTCAAGAGCAAACCTGCAATTGTTTTGGTTCTTCCGCATTTTGCAGCGTGCATTAATGCGGTTGCTCCTTGATTGTCTCTGGCTTCCAGGTCCGCATATGCGTTTATGAGGGATTCTACAATATTGTTTCTATTTGCATCTATCGCTAGCATCAATGCGGTTTGATTATCTCGGGTTCTAGCATTCAAATCAGCTTTTGCCTCAATAAGCAACTGTGCGATTTTACAATTTGGATTATCGGCAATCGCATGCATCAACGCCGTCATCCCGTCTTTTCCCCTGGCGTTCAAATCCGCACCATGCATTATCAAATACTCCACTACCCTTTCGTCGGAGTTTTTTGATGCGGCATGAATCAATGCAGTCCAATCATTTTCATCTCTGACATTCAGGTCAAAAATTCCGTGATTTTCAAGAAAATCCGAGAACTCTTCAATTGAGTTCTCGGATGCAGCGCTCATTAACTCGTTTGACATGTTTCAAATGATTTCGCTACGGCAGCGCAAGCATTTTCATCGAACGGATCCGGTATGATATAATCCGGTGAAAGCTGTTCGGGTGTTACCACATCTGCGAGAGCCTGAGCGGCCCTAACTTTCATTTCCTCAGTAACTTGGGGAATATGATAATCGAACAAACCCCTGAACACGCCAGGAAATGCCAGCACGTTGTTTATCTGATTCGGATAATCGCTCCGACCGGTTGCTACTATCGCTGCTCCGCCAGCCTTCGCCTCATCGGGAAATATCTCCGGTGTAGGATTCGCAAGCGCGAAAATAATCGCATCCTTATTCATTGTTGCGACCATTTCCTTGGTAAGAAGCCCGCCTTTCGATACCCCAACGAAAACATCAGCGCCTTTGATGCAATCAGCCAATCCACCTGAAACCTTTCCCCTATTCGTTTCCTCGGCGATTTCCTTTTTGATCCAATTAAGTCCGTCACGCCCTTTGAATATCGCCCCGGCGCTATCGAGCATTATTATTTCTCTTATGCCGAATCCCTGTAATATCTTGCAGATAGCCACACCTGCAGCTCCCGTACCGGAAATAACTGCTTTCAGATCTTCCTTTTTCTTGCCGACAATCTTTAAAGCGTTGATGAGTCCGGCTAGCACGACTATGCTAGTGCCGTGCTGATCGTCATGAAACACCGGAATATCGCAAACCTCGCGCAACTTCCTCTCGATTTCAAAGCATCTGGGAGCTGATATATCCTCAAGGTTAATGCCGCCGAAGGATTTGGATATATTGCGAACCGTATTCACAAATTCATCCGTGTCCTTTGTGTCAACGCAAATCGGAAACGCATCCACATCCCCAAATCTTTTGAATAAGGCGCATTTGCCTTCCATCACCGGCATTGATGCCTCAGGGCCGATGTCCCCAAGTCCGAGAACAGCCGTGCCGTCAGTAATTACAGCACACAGATTCCAACGTCTTGTCAAAGCATATGACTGGCTCTTATCCGCTTCTATTTCCTTACAGGCTTGAGCGACACCAGGAGTATAGCAAAGGGACAAGTCCTTTTTATTTTTTATATCAACGGAAGGCAGTATGTTGAACTTGCCCTTTGCCCTCCTATGCAGTTCTAGTGATTCCTTTGAAATCTCATCCATATCAGATCCTGCCCATTTCCTTTAATATCTTCTCCGGAGTGAATGGCCAGCTTCTGACCCATACCCCAACAGCATCGTGAATCGCAATCGCTATAGCAGGCGCAGCGCCATTAGTCGCTATTTCTGAAATGCTCTTAGCTCCAAACGGACCTGCCTCATCGTCCACATCGATAAGCACCGCTTTGAAATCCTCAGGCATTTCGGCGATCATCGGGACACCATATTCCGTGAAATTCGGATTCAAACACCTTCCGTTCTCATCCAATATCATGTTCTCATACAGCGAATGTCCAATGGATTTGAGAGATGCGCCGAACATCTGGCATTGCGCAAGTTCGGGATTGATTGGAGTTCCAGCATCCTGTATCGCATAGAACTTCTTCACTTTGACTTCCCCTGTGATCTCATTTACCATCACTTCCGCAAAATGCGCGCCGTAAGGTATGGAATTATGATTAGTCGTGAACGTCCCCTGCCCTATGAGCTGGCCGCGTCCTGTTCCCGACAGTGCCGTATGGATTATATCGTAATATGATCTTTCCTTTCCAGTGGCCGAACTAACCACTTTTCCAGGCCACTCCAATGACAAGTTGTCAGCTTCCTCATTCATTTGCAAAGCGGCTTCAGCGATTATCTTATCCCTTAATGCAATAGATGCCTTGTATGATGCTCCGCCAGAGAAAAACGTTCCGCTCGACGCATAGCTGCCGACATCAAACGGCGCCGCATCAGTATCGCCTGATACGACACTTATTCTGTCAAGCGGCATTCTGAGGATTTCCGCCGCGCATTTTGCGGTTATCGTATCAAGCCCCGTTCCGAGATCAGCGCCTCCGGAAAGCATCAGAACGCTTCCATCGGTCATGAGTTTGGCAAGGCAATTGGCATGATCAAGACCAGGAAGACCGGATCCCTGCTGAATCATCGCAAAGCCCTTTCCTGTTTTCCAATGGCCTTCGGACTTGTCCTTCTCGCCCCATTTTATCATGTTGCAACCGGTTTCAATCGCCTCGGAAAGACCACATGACCCCACAGGAACGACATTTCCCGCTCGACCCTCACCCAAGCCGGCAAGGATTTCAAGCATATAGCCGGGCTCGACATGATTCTTATCAACCATCATCTTGTAGTCTACCCCAAGTTTCTCGGCAAGCTCTGCGATACATACCATAAGGCCGAATGTCCCCTTTGGCGCGCCATAGCCCTGGTATGCGCCTGCAGGCGGAACGTTCGTGTAATATGTTATCACATCAAACTTCATATTATCGACTTTCATTAGCGGAAGCGTCTTGGAGCACGCATTCATCGGAACCGTCAGGCAATGGTTTCCATATGGCCCCGTATTGGCGCGAACATCCATATAAATCGCAGTTATCGTCCCGTCTTTTTTCGCGCCCATCTTCACGGTAACCCTCATCGGATGACGCGTCGAATTGGCTATAAACTCCTCCTCTCTGGTGTTCCTGTAATACACCGGTTTCCCGGTAATCCATGCGGCATACCCCGTAAGATCCTCGACAAGGATGTCCTGCTTGGAACCGTATCCGCCGCCGACATGCTCCTTGATGATATGTATCTTGTTTTCCGATATTCCGCAAACCCATGATACGATCCTTCTCAAATGCCATGAGACCTGAGTGGAAGCATGGATCACCAACCTGTCATTTTCCATTTTGGCGAAACATACATGAGGCTCCAAAGGAGTGCACTGAACCTGGCTGGTCTGATATGTTCTTTCAATTACAGCATCGGCTTCGGCGAATCCCTTATCGACATCTCCGATATGACCATGCGCCGCGGCCGCTATATTCCGCCTTATATCCCCATGCAGCGGGAACTGGTAAATTACCTTTCCTTCCCTTTTATCCACGCCCCTGTTGTATTCATCAAGATTATCAGGGGCTCCGGAATTGTAGATCACCTCGCCGTTTTGAACTATAGGCGCGCCTTCAGCCATTGCCTCTTCAACGGTGAATATGGGTTTGAGCACCTCATATTCGACTTTTATGAGCTTCATGGCCTTCTTGGCGATTTCCTCTGTTTCAGCAACGATTCCAGCAACCCTATCGCCGACATGTCTGACTTTCCAGTTGAACAGCCTTCTGTCATGCGGAGACGGTTCCGGATTTCCCTGCCCCGCCTGCATATAATACACGTCAGGGCAATTGAATGCGGTTATGATCTTCACTACTCCATCGAGCGCTTCAGCCTTTGAAGTATCTATGCTCTTTATATAAGCGCTTGCATAAGGCGATCTCAACACCTTGAGGACATAATAATCCTTAGGAAGCTTATCATCCACGAATCTCGGAGTTCCCTTTACCAGCGATTTGGAATCAACCTTGGAAAAAGGCTTGCCAATGTATTTCAAGTTGTTGCGGAACTCAGGCGATATCTTTGTCTTATACTTCCCCGAATCGCGCTTTTCAATTGCGAGCTTGACAGCCAGATAGTAATTCTCGTACCCGGCATCCCTAATGAATATTCCGCTAAGGACTTCCTTGATGTCTTCTCTAGTGGGGTTGGGATTGGTTTCCAAAAGGTATGAGAGCAAAAGCGCAGCCGCCGGCTCGTTATATGCGCTCTGCACCACTCCGGCATCGATCAGCGCTTGTTGCATCACCGAGATGTCATTGCCTTCGCTAAGCCCCTCGGGAGTCCTTATGTCCGCTCCTTCGCATGTGCCGATCAGAATAAGCGAGGAATACTCCGGAAAACCATTCAATATCACAGTATCGCTCCCAGCGAACCCTTCTGCGTTATCACTATCGCGCACTGCAAGATACCCGTTTCTCCTGAGAACCGCCAGCAAGGTCTCTACGGGTTCCGCGATGATTTGCCTGTTCTTTCCATTAATGGTTAGCTTGTATTTCATTGCCTGTCCTCCGTTTTCCGCTATCATGCGAATATTTTGGCAAGCTCTTCAGCGGCCAGATATATCGATGCTCCGATTTCATATTTCCTGAATGCGGCGCTTCCGTAAACCTTATCATCCTTCAACGCTATCTTGCAATTCATCACCGCTTTTTGGAGCTTCTCAGGATCGATTTTCCCTGATGATTCGATTTCTTCCTCAACCGCTTGTATTTCCATTATTCCATATCCTTTCACCGCAGCGGCAGCTATTGGCATCTTCAAATCTCCCGGCTTGCCGCAACACCCCAACGAAACCGTAACGCAAGCATGTGAGGCTGCTGTGTTGGCTATCCTATACGATGCCGCCCTTCTTTTGCACAGCGGAACGATGATCGCCTCTATCAGATCCTCTTTCCCCCTGTTTCCAAGAAAATCGAATATGCGAATCGGATTTTTCTTTTTACGGACCAAAACCTTTGCATTCAAAGCGGCGAGTGTCGGAATCAAATACGAATCGTCTCTAGCGGCCGCTATGTTTCCTCCAATAGTCGCCATATTCCTCTTCTGCAGGGACGAATTGAAAGCAAGTGCCCTCTTGAGATCGTCAGGAACATCCGCTGATTTGAGGCACTCCTCGAACGTGCACAGCGAACCTATCTTAAGATTATCATGCTTTACACCATCACATTCGCTCGAGATCTTCTCAATCCCCTTGAACGGCATATTCTGCAACGATACCACCTTAGTTGCCGTTGCATCCGAATTCAATCTGTTGATTTCCGTTCCTCCGGATATGTAGCAATACCCCTGCTCTGAAGCAAGACTATGCGCCGCCGCCGGACTTTTTGCTATAACGAGTTCCTTTATCATGCGCTCTCTCCCTGACAGATTCCGCCAATGGCATTTCTGAAGTTTTCTGAAATTTGTTTCCAAATCGGTTCTCGAGCGCTTTCGAAGTCCTGCCGCTCGAAAATCATCTGAGACTCCAAAAAACGAAAAAATCCGAAAAGCATTTGATGCTGTCGCATCTTGCGATCTTCGGGCACTCTCGGAATTGAAAGTCACAGGCGAAATCGAACTATAAAGTTTTCGAAAGCGTCTTCTTGTCGGACATTATGACATTATAATGTATTTCTCATTACTTTGCAATCGTTTCACGCAATCGCCATCGTGTTTTTGAAAATAAATTGGAACAGGAATGCGCCAAACAGGAGTCGAACCTGCAACCCACGGATCCGAAGTCCGTTGCTCTATCCATTGAGCTACTGGCGCGTGTATTAAAATTATATCATTCATGACGCAAAACCGCAATACGACCAAGATGCCAGAACAATATTGTATCGATTCGCATTTTGGAATATAATACAAAGAATTATGAGCAAAGAGCGCATCATGAATTGGCGCATTCAGGAAATGCGAAACAAAGCGCGGAAATTCATATCCGAATTCCTCGAAAAAGACGGGTTCTTGGAAACCGAAACGCCAATATTATCAAAAAACGCCATACCAGAAAGCGGCATAAGGCTGTTTGAAACCAAACGCATCACAATGAATGGCGATGACAGCTTCTATTTGCTTCCTTCTCCGGAGCTCTATATGAAGCGACTGCTTTTCTGCTGGCGCAAATCGATATACCAATTCTCGAAATGCTTCAGGAATTCCGAGCAAAGATCAAAAGAGCATTGCAATGAATTCACGATGCTTGAGTACTATAAGATCGGCGAGAACGATAAAGACCAAGCGCGAAGAACGCAGGAAATGATCATCGGTCTTTTTGACGAATGCGGCGCCGAGAACAAATTCAAGGATTTCCGCTATATGAGCATGTCGGAAGCGGTCAAAAGCGCATCGGGATTGGATCTTGAGGAGCTTCAGGATGAAAAGCGCTTGCGCGCAAGCTTGGACAGCATCGGGATAACGGTCTATGATGAGAGCGAAAGCTGGGCGGATTCCTTCAATAGGCTGTTTGTTTCCCGTGTCGAACCGATACTGCCATGTCAGGACAAGCCGCTTGTGTTGTATGATTATCCAACCCAAATCGAATGCCTTGCAAAAGATGCGAATGACATGTTCAAAAGACGATGGGAGCTTTACTATAAGGGAATAGAGCTTGCCAACTGCTATTTCGAAGCATCCGATAGCGAGGCGATTATCGGATATTTGAACAAGGAAAGCGAAGAGATTGCGAAATCAGGACTGGAATTCAGATCCGACATGGATTTGGCCTCCTTCTCCCCTCTCCCATCATCAAGCGGCGTGGCAATGGGATTTGACAGGCTTATGATGCTGCTTCTGGGCAAAAACGGAATTGATGAGGTGCTGCCTTTCTGCGAATATCTGTTATGAATGCGGGCTTGTAAAATTAAAAACCGCATGATAGAATATGCTGCATATTAAGGTCGTTTTCGAACAGATTTTTTTGAAAGCGCCAGGCAAAGGAGAAACATCGCAGCTATGAACATCTATCAAAATGATTTTGTCAACATCGGATTGTCAAAGGAATTCGGCGACATCGTTTCCAAAGTCTGCTTTTCCGGACCAACATACAATCAGGATTCCGATGAGATCGGATTTCAAATTTACGCCAGTTCGGGAGAGTCGGAGGAGGGCTTCGTTTCATTCAAATTCAAAAACGAGGATGATCTTCTCGATAAGATGATTTCCTACGCTGACAGCTTTGATCCAGAGCAGAGTTTCAGCAAAAAACCCGATTTCTACAAAGGCGGAGTGATTAATGCCTATGTCGAAAAGCTTTCACTTGTTTGGATGAGAAACGCTTTGGCCATCTACAAAAGAAAAAGAGAAATAGACAGAGAACTTGAGCGCCTTGAGCAGGAGAGAAAAGCCCTTTCCGGCATGAGTCCTGACAAGAGGATCGCCAACGATCTGAAGGTTCTCACCGACGAAGCGAATAACGACAGAAGCATAATCAACGAAGTTCTCAATGAGGACAGGATTCTGTTCTGATCCCAATTGCGGTTTTTAAGGACGATTTTGAAAGCTTGTCGTTTGAAATCACGGCTGCAAATCCTAAGCGCTATTTAGCATTTAGTTGGAAATTCAAAAAAGGGCGCTCCTAAAAACCTGCTGTCCGGAGATCGCCTGTGGCTTTCGGACCTGAAAGACATTGGTGAAATCGAGTTATGAGGTTTTTAGAGGCACCCAAAAATAAAAAAAGCGGGAGCAATTATTGATCCCGCTTTTTTTTGACCATATAGTCATTCGCACAATTATCTTGCTGATTTGTCAACAGACTTGATCACTTCCGTAAGTATATCGATTCCCTTGTTGAGATCCGTATCGGGTATGCTAAGAGCAGTCAAGCAACGAAGAACAGCGCCATCACGCCCGCCTTTCTCCATTATCAGTCCGTTCTCGACGCATTTTCTCTGTATTTCAGCTGCTATTGCGCCGCCATTGCTTTTGCTGCCGATGATGTCCGGCTTCGACTTGGGGTCGACTATTTCTATTCCGCACATCATTCCCCTGCCTCTCACATCTCCGATTACTTCAACTTCCTTTTTAAGCGATGTGAAATGATCCATGAATATCTTGCCCTTCCTTTTGACATCATCAAGGAACTTTCTATCTCTGACTTTCTTCATCAGGCAATTTCCCGCAGCCATCGCAAGCTGCGTTCCCCTGAATGTTCCGGCATGAATGCCCGGCCCCCATTTGTCGAGAGACTTATCATAAACTATGACTGCCATTGGCTGTGAGCCTCCAACGGCTTTCGAGAGGCATAGCACATCCGGTTTTATCCCTGAGAACTCAAATGCGGTGAAATCTCCGCTTCTTCCTATTCCGCACTGAACCTCATCGAACACCAATGGTATTTCAAGTTCTTTGGTGACTCTTCTGATCTGCTTTAGGAAATTCGCGGACATCGGTATCACTCCGCCTTCGCCCTGTATCGGCTCGATGACAACACAAGCAGGTTTGACTATTCCGCTTTCCGGATCTTTGAGCATTCTCTCAAAATACTGCGCGGCAATCCTGTCCCCATCCTCGCCGCCGACGCCGAAAGGACATCTATACGAATACGGAGCGGGCATGAAATAGACATCGCCCATAAGACCTGGGATGTATTCCTTGGAATGGAGGTTCCCCATCATAGCCAATGGACCCTGACCCATTCCATGATATGCGCCGGAAAATGAAATTACCGCCCGACGTCCCGTAGCGAATTTGCAGAGCTTTATCGCAGCATCCAACGCATCGGTTCCCGCAGGCGCGCAGAAATGCACTTTTGAATTTCTAGCGAAATCCTCCGGCAGGCTTTCAAGAAGCGTTGTGGTGAATTCATCTTTGATTGGGGTTATCAAATCCAAACCATGAAGCATGGCGCCGCTTTGAAGCAAATCCATCATTGCCTTATTGACATCATTATCATTGTGGCCCAAAGCCAAAGTACCCGCTCCGCAGAGGAAATCTATATAATCCTTGCCTTCGACATCCGTCAGATGCACGCCCTTCGCTTTTGCAACGCAAATCGGGAACTTCCTAGGATAGCTCCTGGCATTGGATTCCCTTGCTTCCTGCCTTTCAATGTAAAACCTGTTGTTGTTCACTTTCACCTCCCCTTGTCAGGGGCTGCTAAAAACCTGTTGTTCGAAAACGCCTGTAGGACAAAGATGAAAAGACGTTTGAAGACAGCGCGATACTATCGTATTTTGCTGTTTTCAAACGATTTTCAAATCTGAACGCATCTGCGGAATCGAATCATGGGAGTTTTTAGAAGCGCCCGTCAGTTTTTGCGGCATTACAATCCGGACGAATCCCTTTGCTTGCCGCGTTTTATCTCCACAATAACTTTTTCCGCCGCCTCATCGCAAGCTTTGGAAAAATCGCCCATGCAATCCGACATCAGTGTCGTTTCCTCCTGTCCGAGTCTGACCAGCGAATCGTTGGAAAGCGCATTTGCAATCCTCTTCGAACATTCCTTTTTTTCAGACAAAAAAGCATTCCTGATAGCTTCCATGGTTTTGTTATCCGGATTGTCAAACAGATATATCCTGAATCTTTTTTCCGCCTTCAGGCATCTTCGCTTGACTTTGCCCAATTTTCTATAGGCCTTGCCCACGCTCAAATTGAAAGCATTCCCGAAAAAACGCTGCGCTTTCGATGCTTCTGCCGAAAGCTTTTTAAGTTTGCTCAAAATCATCCGCTTCTTGCTTTTGCCCAGCCCAAGCGATATGAACACGCCTTTTATGATCAAATAAGCCAAGAACCACAGGCAGCACGTTCTGATAAAATCAAATAGAGACATCTCACCTTCTCCTGTCCGTTATTTGTCGGATCCGTTCTTTTTGGAATCTTCCCTGTAGCTCAACGTCAACTGCGGGAACGGTATGCATATTCCGTGCTTCTGCAATGTGGTGCAAGCCTTTTCATCCAAATCAAAAGCAACACTCCAGTAATTCGCATTCTCAGTCCAAACCCTTATGACATACTCCAAATACGAATCATTATGAGCGTTCCAGCGAACAGTAGGAGCCGGCTCCTTCAAAACGAGAGGATGATTCTTGCATACTTCCAAAAGCAGTTTTCGCGCCAGTTCGGTATCGGCATCATAATCAACTGATATCTTAACTTCAACCCGTCTTATGTTGTTTGCGCTGTAATTCACTATCACGCCATTGAAAACCGTACTGTTCGGCATCACCACCCTTCTGTTATCCGGAGTATTCAAAACAGTATGCATCACATTGATTTCCCTGACTGATCCGGAAACCCCGCTTATCTCAACAAAATCGCCGACCTTGAACGGACGCAAAAAGAAAAGCATTATTCCGTTTGCTATGGAACTGACCGTATTTTGAATCGACAACCCTATCGCCAATGTCAGAGCGGATATCGCAGCGATGAACCCCGTCATTGAAACCTGCAGTATCGACAGGCAATACAAGATCAATGCGAAAAACAATATGAATTTAAAAACATTGAGCACGAAATTGACAAGGGATGCATCCATGTCGCTCGATAGCACGCCGAACTTGATCATCTTCACAAGATTCTTGATTATGATCAGGCCCATCACGAATACGAAAACAGCAGTCAAAGTCCTATAGCCGCTTGCTTTCAAAAACTCGACCGCTTGGTCCATTATGTTTTCCATGGCAATCCTCACGCAACCCGCCTCGCACATGGATTACGAAACGCGTCGCACATAATTGAAATGACACCTAATGATATAACAATACCCGATCAATTGCAAATGGCTCATTGCTGTTCGAATGAAATCGTTTTGATCAGATACAAATCGTTGTCGCTTGGCAACCCGCTCACTTTCTCCAAAAGTATGAGATTGCGAAACGTGCTTGTGATGTTGGCTCTTGTGTTTTTTCCGCTTATTTTGGCCGAATTGGATATCTCCCCATCATTCTTCTGCAATCCGTAATAAACCTCATTTGCCGGCGAATAATCGTTCAGAACTATGCTTATCCTTCCTCCTGAAAGCTTGGATGCCGTTGCATGGAACACCGCGCCGCGGCCTCTGATCTGATCGGCGATCTCCGTGCGATTATCCCATATCACATCATTGTGCGCAACATCAGTCTTGGTCTTGCCTGATAATGCTTTGGATCCGTTCGAAAAAGGTTCTAATGTGTTAGAGGGCTGATCAGGCTCTTTTGCATCAACTACTTGCATAGCCGCATCTGCTCCGGAATCAGATTCCGATTCCGTCTTCAGCTTCGCATCTGTTTCAGAACCGCCAGCATCAGGCTCAGGGCTTGGCTCTACAGCCAATTCGGAACCTGGTTCACGCTCCTGCTGCAGTTGCGCCGCATCGTCTTCGCTCGGCAATGCCACCGCTTCCGCCTCCGTTTCGATTCCCATCTCCGTTTCAACTTCATGGGAACTCTTATCGGTCGGCGTGTCTTTTATATCCGCGGATGAATCAGCCGCTACTACAAGCTGCTGGTTTTCGCCTGCAGCCTCTGCCTCGGATTCACCCTTAAGTTCGGCTTCGGATTCGTTTTCAAGACTGTTCTTGATTTCTGATTCCGTTTCGGAATTCGGCTCGGGTGTCTGTTTGGCGTTTTTCGAAAGCATCTCCTCTGTCAGAAAAAAATAGTACGGATTCCTGATTTTAGCTTTTTTCCGAAACTTGTCGTTGTTATAACTCACATCAATATTCAATTCCCGGACTTCTGAATCATGGAATGGAATCACAAGCGGCTTAGTGCAATTATACGATTTGAGCCCCTTGTCGACTTTCATGCATGGACTTGTCCAGCTTATCGATCCTGAAGATGCGCTGGCGACAAAGGAGGTGCTCTTGGACCATTTGCTCTCGAACATCATCACATAATATGGAGTGAGATCGTCATCTATGAGATATACGATTTCAATATCACCAACCTGAGTGTTCTCATATGAGCATCCGAACAATAATGCAACGAAGGCAACAAGACAGGCAATCCGAACCAAAACCGCTGATTTCAAGAACATTGAAAAACGCATCAGCTCCCCTTCTTAAGGTTCCTTGCGGATAGCACAGGATTGGCATAATAATTCAAATGACACATCCTGACCTTTTCTGACAAATGCCTCGTCTTGTCAAAGAATCCGCTCATGGAATCAGAGTCGTATTTGTCCGCATATTCAGCGGATCCGTTCACCTTATCATAAGCATAATAGTTGATCGGGAAAAGCTTATAGTTGGATATTATCGTATCCTGAATGCTCTTCGCAAGAACCTCAACATCATCAAAATCAGGTTCGACAGGCTTCGACAATGATATGCAGATCCGACCCTTGTTCTGCCTCAGGCTTTTAAGTATTGAAAACAGATCCTCTTTCTTCGTTTTGACATAATTGCCGTGTTCGTTTGCAGTGGCATATGCCTTTATGACATCGCTCGGATCATATTCGTAGGATATGCTCACCGGAACTATGCGTATTCTTCCGAGATAGTCGCTCAAGGTTTCGGAACGGTCTTTACCCAACATTATCATCTTCAATACGGATGATTTGACGCTGTCTACGCCATCCTTGCTTCTTCCGGCTCCGCCAGCAATCCAAACTGATGAATAACCGGAAGATATGGCATCTGATATGTAATGGGAAAGCAGCATGGATTGCTTGTATAGCTCCCTCATTTCCAAATTGCGGTTCACGACCACGCCGCCGCAAAGCACAAGATACGGCTCAATCATGCCGATGTCCGTAAGATTCGAACCCAAGACCGGTTGAACATGGTTTTTTCCAGCATTGAGAAGCGCATATCCCAAAAGCGTGCAATCAAGCACCGTGTCCCTATGATTGGATATGAAAAGGTATGACTTCCCCGATTCCACATTGTCAATTCCCTCCACCTCAAATCCATCTGATGATGATTCGAGAAGTCCGGGAACCAAATCCTCAAAAAGCGCTATCCTGTGGAAATCCACCCATGAACCGACTTTCATGTAATCGGCCAGGATCCTGCTCCCATCCACGCCCGAAAGGAACCTGCCGAATTCCGGCAGATCGCTTATGAGCGTTTTCATGGATTTTCTTATATTGTCTTCAAAAAGGCACGGCGCCAACTCGCGGTATTGTGATATGTCGAACATAGGCATAAAAACAAAGGGCACTTCTAAAAACCTCTAGCAAGATTTCGGAAATGCCCTAGACCGCTTGCCATGCGCTGCACGACAAGCGGCGATTACAGGTTTTCGGAAAAAACTTATGAGTTTTCCTTCTCGAACTTAATCATGAAATCCCTGAGGAATTCCACATCCGAAGTGGGAAGCGAATTGTACAGCGATGCCCTCAATCCGCCAACGCTCCTATGGCCCTTAAGACCAAGCATGCCGTTATTCTTCGCCTCTTCAAGGAATTTGGCTTCAAGCTCCTGATTTCTGATCCTGAAGCAGATATTCATCCTGGATCTGAATCTGGCATCGACCGGCGAATAATAGAAGTTGTTGGAATTGTCAATGACATCGTATATCATTCCCGATGTGATGAGACTTCTATCATACATTCCCTTTACGCCGCCATTTGCCTTGATCCACTCAAGAACAAGCTTCACGACCCAAATCGAAAACACCGGAGGCGTATTGTAAAGGCCTTTTTCCTTGGAGTGTCTTCCATAGTCGAGATATGCGGGGATATTCTCGTTTCTCCTGTCGAGCATAGACTTCTTCATTATTATAAGCGTAGCGCCCGCAGGACCAAGATTCTTCTGAACTCCGCCGTATATCATCGAGAACTTCTCAACAGGAACAGGCTGTGAGAAATAATTCGATGACATGTCGCAAATAAGAGGAATGTTACCGGTATCCGGATATTCCTTCCATTCCAACCCCCCTATGGTCTCGTTGGCACATATGTAGACATATGAGCTGTCATCCGAGAACCTGAGAGAACCAGGCTCAGGGAGCGTGGAATACTTGCTGTCCTTGCCATCGAAGATGACATTGACCCTCCCGAGCTTGATCGCATCCTCCGTAGCCTTATTGGCCCAAACTCCAGTCATAGCGTAATCGGCTGTCGTATTCTTCTTGAGGAAATTGAACGGAATCATCGTGAACTGCAACGTCGCTCCGCCGCCGAGAAAATAGACATCATAGTCTTCGGGAACCGAGTAAAGCTCTCTGACAAGAGCGATGCATTCGTCATACATCTTCTCGAACATTCCGCCCCTATGCGACGCCTCAATCATGCTCAAGCCGTTGCCTTGATAGTCAACGATGTTTTTCTCGACTTCCTTGAGAACCTCAACCGGCAAAACGCATGGGCCCGCAAAATAATTCTTCTTTCTCTCCATATCCATTCCCCCTATCAAATCAGATCTTGCCTTCGGCTATAAGGGCCTCGATCGTGCTGACGACCTCATCGCCAATCCTGAGCATGTTCTCGTTCGTATTCGCGCCGACATGCGGAGTAAGCGTGGTCTTCGCGCTCTTGAAAATCGGATAATCCATATTGAAAAGCTTTTCGGGATCATCTGTGGGATACACATCAGCAGCATACCAGCTGAGCTTGCCCTCATCCAACGCCGCCTTGACATCATCAGCATTTATTACCTTGCCCCTACATGTGTTGACGAGTATCGGAGACTTCCTCATCTTGCTTATGAGGCTGGCATTCACCATGCCCTCGGTTTCCGGAGTAGCAGGAACATGAAGGCTGACTATATCAGCGTTCTCAACCGCTTCCTCAACCGTCGGAACGAATTTCACGCCATCCGTAGGCACTACGAATATGTCATGCGCAACTACGTTCATTCCGAAAGCTATGCACCTTTTCGCAACCTGCCTGGCGATATTGCCCATCCCTATGAAGCCAACCGTCTTTCCATACAGCTCATTCCTTTTTGTGGTCTTATACCACTCGCCATGCTTCATGCCATAATGATAATAGCATATGTTGTTTATCGACGAGAGCATGAGAGCAAAAGTCAGCTCCGCCACAGCAATGCCGCTCGCTTTCGGAGTGTTTCTGACAATAATGCCCTTGCTTTCCGCATAAGCCTTATCAATGTTATCTATTCCAACGCCTCCGCGGATTATCAGCTTGCAGTTATGAGCGCCATCAATCCACTCCTGATCACACTTCGTCTTAGCGCGAACCAAAACTATATCGGCCTCACCGACTCTGGACTTGTCATCGGTGACTTCACCGAACTTCTTGAGCTTCTCAGGCAGATTCTTGTCGAAAGCATCCGAAATCAAAATAAGCATATGTCTTCTTCCCCTCACAAAGATTCGATTTCAAGGCTACATAAAACCTTATGTGAAATAGTATCATTTTAATCGCATAAATGCAATCAGGATCCGTTTTCATCATTTTGTTTG
>CADBSO010000035.1 GCA_902797395.1 uncultured Spirochaetales bacterium | reverse complement strand
GAATCGTTACTACTTCCTTCTTAGTTTGAAGAACCATATGAAGATTCCTGCTAATGAAATTTTCGGCTATCATCGGATGAATATCATGATCCTTGATCAAAGCATTCTGGTTTCCGTTGGCGTCTTCATCATCACCGTTCTCATCTTCGCTGTTATTGGATTCGGGGAACAGATCCGCTTTGTCGGAATATACTTCAAAAACAGGCGTATAGATATATTTTCCGACATTCAACACGCTGCTTCTTTCGCTTGTGGCGAAATGAAGCGTTGCTGAATTCTTCCCGTTCATCGTCGTGGTCATGCTAAGAGTAGGCTTGGTGGCGCTCTCTTTCACATCGGACGAATCCGAGAAAATCACTTCCCCGGAAACGACTTTGTACGACTTCGCATAGAAAACATACCTTTCCGCTTCATCCAGCGAACTGAATGTGTAGGAAATCTCATCCTTAGGGAGATTCACAGCATTGGGTTGCTCGCCCTTGATGTATTCATCGCCTGTCTGATAAAAGACGAAGAATCCGTCGACTTCATCCTCGTTTTCCCAGCTCACAGTCAGGCCTGAATTGTCGACGTCAATATTCGGAACGGAAAAGTTCTTCGGCGCCGCAGGCTTGACTCTGAACGAAGTGCTGACGGTCTGAGACGGGCTCTTGGGCACGATTTTGCACCCGACCGCCAAAGCGAAAGACAAAGTCAGAATAATAAGTTTTTTAATGTTCATAAATTGCCCTCAACTTTTGTGTTCTTATAAACTCGTATATTATATATAATAATAGAGGTTTTTTCAAAACTAATTTCAAAATGATGCGAAGCTATTTTGAATCAGGGTATTCTTCGAGAAAACCGCAAATACTGTATGTATTCTGGAGTTTTTGAGAAGAATCCATCGGATTTATGCCCCGATTCAAAAGAGCAAACAGCATGAAGGGAGGAGTTTTGAAAAAACCTCAATAATATAAAACAAATTTCTGATATATTTTCAGCCTGCTGCCAATCATTGGAGATTCGAATCCGCCGGACATCTTTTCATCCCGAAAAGCGTTGATAAGCTGACGGATAGGGTAGGGGGACATTAGATCAATGAGGCAACGAATGAATGACTATTAAAAACAAAACACTAATGCTCGGATAAGGATCCCCAACTCAAAATGCTTATGCATAACTCACATCCAAGTTTTTGAAAGTGTGAAATTTCTGCACAGGAAAATGCGGATAGTGTGAATTTTTTTCACAGTTGAATGTGAACTTTTTTCACATTTTGCTAGTAGTCTGAATTTAAATAAAATACTAAATTTGTTATATTATAAATTTTATCATCATATATATCAATAAGATAAAATTTTTATATATTCATATTCTCCGCAATTGGTTGAAATTGGCACGCCAATTGCAATTATATGAGGCGAGATAAAACATTTGCTAAAGTTAAAAGAGGTTTGAGGGCGTCCCGCAGCGGGCGTCCTTTTTTTTGTTGTATCGAGATTTTTTTCAAAGACCCCTTTCTTTATGCTGCTCGCTCTTCTCAACTTATTTGCATTATTATCTTTTTTGTTTATAATAGAATATGTTGATGCCTGGTTGGTGGAATTGGTAGACACGCTAGCTTCAGGTGCTAGTGGGCGCGAGTTCATGCAAGTTCGAGTCTTGTACCAGGCATAAGCTCTTTTGGCATTCCGGCTAATATTAACCTGATATTCGAGCCGTTCCGCTCGACTTCAGCTTTGCATTTTTGAATCGTCTTCAATTTCGGATTAGCGATAAAATGAGCGCTTCCGGTGCCTGTAAGCCTCCATCCAGCGGTTCCTGTTTGCTTTTCAAGCCATTTTCTTTGTTCAATATAACACTCGATTTCTGAAAACCTATTGAATTTTTTAACTCCATTCTCATACAGCATCGCAAACGATTTTGCCGTTGAAATCGCAATAGGAGGAATTGCGATCAAATACATCTGATCCAAAGAAGAGGAATAGGGGATTACGACATCTCCGAACCCTTTGACTTTTGCGAATGATGTCCCTTCGAAGAAAAACGCCACATCGCTTCCAAGAGATATGGCGATTCTTCTGCTAATGATCTTACGTTCGTCTTCTGTCAGATCCGATTGATTCGAATTGCAACTCGACTTGAATTTGATGCGAATCATGTTCGAATATTCATCATCCAATACCCGCAGCATCCGCGCTGCATTGCTGCTCGCTATTCCAAATCCTCTCATCGTTGGAACGTTGTCATCATGAAAAACCTTCACATCCAATCCGACGCCTATGGCTTCGCTCCATTTTTTTGCGGCCCGAAACATCAGATTATCCTCAGGCAATCGGCAATTCTGTTCTTCAGGAAATGTTCTGAAAGCGAAAGAACCAGGTTCGTCATTCAGAAATATGATCTCGAATCTTAGGCTCTCATAATAATCAATCAGGACAAAATCGGACTCGACTTCATGCAATTTTCTGGTTTCATCAAATTTTCCCACACGCAAATCAAGGTTTAGCTTGGCATATGATTTTGCAAATGCCGTGATATGTTCTTTTTTTGAAAAATCGCTCACAATATGATATTATAATTCAGTTTATAATACATAAGCAAGCAAGAGCATCGGAATACTCCGACTCAAGCGGTTTTTGAGGGGAATCATGGCAGATAAATTTTATGTTCAGAGAAACGATGGAAATGAAAAGACAGGTGCCAAAACCAATTGGGCATGGTATTTCGGAATATTCCTGCTGGTTTTGATTTCAGTGTCGTTCATTTTGCCGGCTACGGGATTTGCAACGGGCAAAAGCAGAGGGATATATTTCGGAAAATTCGGAAACAGGAAAATCGAATATTCGATTAGCCAAGACAGGACTCCATCATTATTCGCCAACATTGCGGAGCAGTATCACGAACGCTATTCTTCAATGTATTCTCAAGCTGGCTCCGGTTCATTGGACTTAGCGAGATATAGCGGATATTCGGAAGCTTTTTCAGCCGTTCTGGAGCATTACGCAAAACTTTACTATGTCGAAAAGTCAAAGCTTGATATAAGCGATAAGGAAGCCACGCAGTTCATATTGAAGAACTACAAAAGCAGTGAGAGCGGAAAATTCAATGCCGACTGGTGGAAGAGACTTCCACAGGAAACTAAAAAGCTGGTTCGCGAGGATGCCAAGGATTCGATTGCCGTTTCGCATTTCGATGAGGATTATTCAAAAATCAAGGACAATTCAGCAAATTTGGATTTTGTGATTGCAAATCTTGGGGAGGCTAAAAACTTCAACATGATATTCTTCGATGGTGATGACGCCAAATCAGCTGCTGAAGGCGCCATAGCAAAGCTTAATTCCGGAGAATCGATGGAAAGCGTTAAAGCCGAGGGGAAGGATGTGATCAAAGTTGAGAACACATACAAGAATTATATAGCTAATTCCTTCTATCCGACAAGATCAAGCTTTGGTGAAATGGGGGCGCTTCTTAGCAAGATTGATTCCGACACCGCCTTGCGTGATGGCTTGTTCAGTCTTGGCTTGAAATCAATCTATCCTGATCCGATTGAAATTTCAGATGGAAAATGGGCAGTAGTGGAAATGGATTCATTGCAGACACCTGAGCAGGCCGAAGTAATCAAAGGAAGTATAGAGGGAAGAATCAAATATCTCGATAGCGGCGATTTCAGCGCTAGGATAAGAAAATCACCGCTTTGCGATGATAAGTTCTCTGATGGTTATTTCAAGCTGTTCCCCATGCAATAAATTGAATAGGGTAGGGGATATCGGATTTGTATTCAGCAACGATATGGTAGGGCGAGTCCCAATCGCTCTGCCATATCGTTATTTATTTGCAGAATATTTCAATTTGTATTATAATTATATAGACATTAGTCATGGAGAGAGTAGTTCAGTTGGTAGAGCGCCAGATTGTGGTTCTGGTTGTCGAGGGTTCGAGTCCCTTCTCTCTCCCTAATTCCTTATGATTGTTTTTTGCAATTCAATTTATCACACCAAAGCTTTAGATTCGTCAGTTGATATTTCTCATCACTTGAATTGCGATTACATATGAATATTTCTACGTGATTTTATTGTGCTATTTCTAATATTTTTCACTTTTACATAAGAGTAGATTATGTAAAAATTTTGATGCATTCACATCAAAATCCTTACATAATCTTGATGGGATCCGCGAGGCGGCACAATTTTGATGCATTCACATCAAAAT